>JAJRPU010000089.1 GCA_024280615.1 Bacteroidota bacterium
CCCTGCCACTGCTCAATGTGAAACACACTCTTACCATCATGAACGACACTGATACGAACCTGTGGAACCCTCCTGCCCTCCGCATTCCACCCATATTCACCGTCCATAACTGTCCAAGAATAACTAAACAAATGCGTCAGGTCAAACAACACATACAAACTATCTGAATTCATCAGCAAATAACCACTGACACTGTCCCTGCCAGACTTCCTACTACCAACATACCTCAGCAACTTAGAAACATTCTCACTACCAAGCGAAACCTCTTCCCACTCCCTAGACAACCAGGTGTCTTCCCACACACTCCCAAGCCTTTTTAACGGAACCTTCCCATGAACAGCCCACAAAATGGCTACCGATACAATCTGCTTAGCCATCTCCTGTCCAAACTCCCCCTTCAATGCCTCATAGACAGAGTCCAACACATGCCAGCACACCTTGCTCGCTCCATACTCATAACTTCCCTCATACTTCAAAGGACGATTCACAGATACTGCATCTCCTTGCCCTTCCTGGCTCTTAGTCTTCTTTCTCTTCCCACTCCTCTTCTTAGGTTTGAAACCTTCAGGGGTCAAAGTACCTATGTATTCACTATCCTTCTCCGGCTTCTTCTTTTCTTTATTCCACCACACTCTGTATTGATGCACCTGCCATGAGCCATTGACGTATTTGAGTTCCAGGTTCTTTCCCATCTGTTTTTTTAGTTGAGCCAGCATTTCCAGAGCCCATTGTGGTCTTTTGTATTTTACCTTTCTTGTTGATGTCTTTTGTTTCTTCTCGTTCATATGGATTAAATTTGTTGTAAGTAACAGTAAGCAAGAATAAAAAGTTCCATGTAGGTTATTCCATACACACAAATCACGCATTGCACATTAGTAAATCGGTATTGATATGGATTAAAAGGGGAGTTTGGGTGATAATACTAAATTTCACTAACCCTACCAAGAACACTACAAATAGATTTGGCACCAGAGTTACGCACACTTAAAACAAAAAGCATACAGACACACAGACAATTATGTCCAAAATAATCCCAGAAGGCAAACTGCATAAACTAAGTATAAGCTTGCCTTCCCAATTTTATCCTAACATGAGTTGGGTATTTACCAGCAAAGTCTGGCTTCTTGTCTGGCCTAAGTTCAAACTTTATTCTCATTATTGGAACACAGGATTTACCTGTGCATTGCCCGAAGCCCTTATCTGTTCTGGGGGACACAATGGGAACACGTTTTGTATGTCATTGTATGACGTTATGACACAATCCCCCATTTGTGAACTCCCTATAAATCAACATCTTGTGTGTCAATGTATGACACAAAATGACAGTCCCAGTGGTGCGGGGCGGAGTCGAACCGCCGACCACCGGATTTTCAGTCCGGTGCTCTACCACCTGAGCTACCGCACCACCTCAAATTCTTGGTTATTAAACAAGGGCAAAGGTTGATTAGTTCCAGTTTTTACTGCAGATTTTTAAGCTTGTCGTATAGTTCCTTCATTTGTTTACTTTTCTCAGTGTCTCCAAGTCTCATATAGACTTCTCTTAGTGCAGCAACTGTGTTCAAGTCATCGGGTTTGAGTTTGTGAGCCTTTTCAAGATAAGGTAATGCTTTTTTTAGCCACTGGTCCCTTTCCTCCTTGAGTTTGTTATACTCATCCATCTTATCTACTGGCAGAGCATTCATTTTTTCAGTGATTTCAACTGCCTTGTTGTAGTAGAGGGCACCGAGGCTATAGTTGGCATCAAAAAGGTCATCGTTTAAAGCAAGTGCTTTTTTATAGACCTTCTCTGCCTCATCAACCTTTCCTTGTTGTTCATATATTGAGCCTTTAATTATATAGAGCATTGGGTCTGTGCTGTCTTTCTTGATAGCTTCGTCAATAAGTGGAAGTGCCTTTTCGGTTTCATCTCGGATAAGAAATATATTGATTTGTTTCCTAATCAAATCAATATCTGTGGGAAATCGTGTCCTACCCTCTTTTATAACTCTCTCTGCACCTTCAATATCTTGTTTGCCAACCATATATAGATATGCAAGTGTGTTATAAATCTTAGCGGTTTGCTTCCCGGCTTTTAGGACTGCTTCATAGGCACTGATTGCTTCCTCAATCATTTGTGCATTATAAGCTGAGATAGCAGCCGCCTCAAGTAGAGAAGTATCTCCTTTGAAATCAGTTCTACCTTCTGCCTTAGCCATTATTCTAGCTGCCTCATTAGCTTTCATGAAAAATTCATAAGCTTCGTTGAAGTTCTGATTATTATATGCCTGCACACCTTGATTATATAGATATTGAATTAGCATATTTAGTTCATGTCTTATCTCCTCTGTATATGTTCCTTTATTGTCCAAGTCAATTGCCTTTTCATAAGAAACCAGGGCAGTGTCCAGTGGCGATGGAACAAGATTTTTAAATTTATCATTTTGGGATATTCGTCCATAGATAATTGCTCTATAGTACCAAGTTTTTGCCTTGCCTTTTGTTTGTTCATGTGTAATTGCCTTGTCTATTGCTTCTCGTGCCTTGTCCAGCTCTTCGTGTTGCAAGTAGTTCCACGCAGTAACAACTGCAGAATTTTGAGCATTAAGCGTTATTGCCAGAGCCAATGCCACGATCCATTTAATTCTCGCTATTGCCTTCATCATGACTTTCTGATTTAGTGTATTGATTAATTACTTTCCTATTAGTGTCAAAAAGTGTGCCAGAAACAGGGTCTTCAGTTCTAATCAGTGCTACTGAAGTAACTCTATCATCAGGATTAAGGTTTATAAGCCTAACTCCTTGAGTGTTTCTGCTAAGAACAGGAATGTTTTTAACTGATTGTCTGATGGACATTCCCTTGCGGGTAATGATAACGATTTCATCTGTGTCGTAGACTGACCTAGTAACAGCCAGCGGTCCAGTCTTGTCGGTTATTTTTAATGTTTTGACTCCTTTTCCACCTCGTTTTGTCTTCCGATAATCGCTCACTTCTGAACGTTTTCCATAGCCTTTTTCTGAAACAGCAAGGATTTTGAGCAAATTATCTGTTATTACTGACATTCCCACCACTTCGTCCCCTTCCTCAAGCTTCATTCCACGGACCCCAGCGGCAGCTCTACCCATCGGTCTGACCTCGCTCTCATCAAACCTGATTGCCTGACCCATTCGGGACACAATAATTATCTCATTTGAACCATTTGTTATCTGCGCTGACACGAGACTATCGCCTTCTTTGATGCTAATTGCTTTCTTTCCAGTGGACCTGATGCTTTTAAATTCAGCGAAAGGCGTTTTCTTAACTATGCCTCGTTTAGTTGCAAAGAAGATAAACAAGTCATCTCGTTCCAGTTGGGCACGCTTGATGGGTATGTGTGCAACTATCTTTTCTCCCTGTGGCAAGCTGATAAATTGAGTTATATGTCTTCCTCGTGCCGACCGATGCATCTCCGGAATTCTATATACCGGAATACTATAAACGATTCCTGATGAGGCAAATAAGAATAAAACATCGTGAGTATTGGTAACAAAAGCATGTTCAATAAAATCTTCATCTTTAACATTTGCACTGGTTGCTCCTTTGCCTCCCCTTTGTTGACGCCGATAGGAAGTTACAGGCACTCGTTTAATGTATCCAAGATGACTAATAAGCACCACAACGTCCTGTTCCGGGATAAAACTCAATTCATCTTCATCGTCTTCATCTGTGAATAACTGGATTTCTGTTCGTCTCTCATCACCATATTTTTTCTTAATCTCAAGCATTTCTTCCTTAAGCAGCTGGTATCTGAGGTCTTCCTCACTTAAGACTCGCTTGTAGAACGCTATTTTCTCAATGAGTTCGTCATATTCTTTTTGTAATTTTTCTCTTTCAAGTCCTGTTAATTTTTGCAGTCGCATGTCAAGGATAGCCTTGGCTTGCACCTCAGTAAAGTCAAATTGTTGCATCAAGCCGTTCTTGGCTTCCTCCGGCGTGTGCGAACTTCTAATAAGATTAATTATTTCGTCCAGATGGTCAAGGGCTTTAAGCAATCCTTCAAGGATATGAGCCCTTCTCTCTGCTTGGTCTAACTCATATTTTGTCTTACGAATTAATACTTCATGTCTATGCTCTACATAATGCTTAATGAGGTCTCTAAGTGTTAACTGCTCTGGTTTCCCATTAACAAGGGCAATATGCTGAATTGAATAGCTCTGTTGCAGTGGCGTTAGCTTATAAAGTTGTCTCATAAGTACTTCAGCCGGAACATCTCCTTTGAGTTCAATAACTATTCTCAGCCCGGACCGGTCACTTTCATCCCTAATATCATCAATTCCTTTGAGTTTGCCTTGAGTGACCAAATCAGCAATTTTCATAATAATTGCAGCCTTAGAAACCTGATACGGGATTTCAGTTACTACTATTCTCTGCTTCTTACCCTTACCCTCCTCAACAGTCATCCGGGCTCTTACCACTGCCCTTCCCTTGCCTGTCAAATATCCTTTCCTTACACCTTCAATGCCATAGAGAATGCCACCTGTTGGGAAGTCAGGACCTTTGATATATTCCATTAACTCCTCCGAAGTTATCTCCCGATTATCAATATATGCTACAATGCCGTCTATTAACTCGTTAAGGTTATGCGGCAGAATATTTGTAGCCATTCCCACTGCTATGCCGGAAGCACCATTGGCAAGCAGATTAGGGAATCGGGCTGGCAGGACAACAGGTTCTTTTAATGAGTCATCAAAATTGGGAACGAAGTCAACAGTATTTTTGTCTATATCAGCAAGCATTTCTTCTGCTATACGGCTCAGACGCGCTTCAGTATATCGCATAGCGGCGGGACTATCGCCATCAATGGAACCGAAGTTGCCTTGTCCATCCACTAATGGATACCGCATTACCCACTCTTGAGCCATTCTGACCATTGCTTCATATACCGGTGCATCGCCATGTGGATGATACTTACCGAGCACCTCTCCCACTATACGAGCAGACTTCTTGAATGGACGATTATGAAACAGACCCAGTTCATACATTCCGTAGAGAACACGTCTTTGAACTGGTTTCAAGCCATCTCGGACGTCCGGCAATGCCCGTGAGACAATAACAGACATTGCATAGTCTATGTATGCAGATTTCATCTCATCTTCAATAGGAATATCTATAATGCGTCCCCCTTTTCCGTTTTCCATGGGTTCCCGAGGTTCCTGTTCCATATTTCTTTCTGTTTTTAGGCAAAATTACGTCAATTTATTTTGAGCCAGCACCTCATCAAACGCCCCAATCCAAGCCAAAATCCTGAACCGTAGGATATATGCAACACAGGATAAACAACCATTATTCTTAAGGCTTCCATCAAAGAATCGGCATACTTGAAAGAGAAAACAATGTCAAGAAGTAAGTAGGTAAATAAAGGCAGCCCCCAGACCCAATGCCAGAGAAGCAGAACAGGCAGTGCGAGCAGATAAATCACGAACAGTGCAGGAACTAAGTGTCTAAAGTGTCCTCGCTTGGTCTTGCAGAATATTACCTCCGGTTTGTAATATCCATACCTAAAATACTGTTTGAATAGGGCAGACAAACTTTTTCGTGGCAGGTAGAAAGCCTTTATCTCCGGTGTTTGATAAATGGTTAGTCCTGCATTTTTAGCCCTGTAGTGAAATTCTTCGTCTTCGTTGCAGGGCAATGACTCATCAAAAAGCCCTATAGTGCGGAAAACCTTTCCCTTCCACGCACCCAGATAGACTGTATCAGTGGGTCCTTCATAATTAAAGTGTATAGCGGAATCTCCTATTCCGAAGGGCGATTGAGTGGCTTTGGCAATTGCCTTCTGCCAAGACGTCAATCCTTTTTTTCGTTGCGGACCACCCACTATGTCAGACCCGGATTCCTCAAAGGCAAGTAAAATTTTTTCAAAATAATCGTTAGCGTAGTGAGTGTGTGCATCCAGCCTGATGATTATGTCTTCATCCTGTGGATTCACTTTCCTGATGACCATATTAATAGCAAATGGCACATATTTATTAGGATTATGAAGCAAATCAATTTTATCGGGATATTTTTCCTGCCATTTCTTAATAATTGAAACCGTTTTGTCAGTGGAACCCCCATCAACGATAAACGCTTTGGCACCGGCAGGAAGGGTCTCCACAAGCCACTCCAATAAACCATCTATATGGTCTTCCTCGTTTAATACTGGAACAACTACAAAAATGCGTTTATTCACAGGGCAAAGTTAAGTTGGTTTATATTTAAAGTAAAAAGCATACAAAGGCACCTATGAAACAACAGATTGACACAATGGTTGATAGGCTCGTCGGACACCTCAGAAAACGCCTTCTTATTGATTGGTTCCGGGAATCCATTATTTGGGTTTCTATATGGCTCCTGCTTGTTGCTATTGCTCTGCTCATAGAATTTTTCACCGACCTACCCACTCCTGCTCTGGCAACACTGTATTACATCCTTCTGGGCGGTGCAATCCTTACAGCCTGGATAATTGGCTATGGACTATGGACATACAACAAATACTTAAAAATCAAAAAGAAGTTATACTCACTGGCACGGGAAGAAGGCGACAAGCAACAAGTGGACGATTTAATAGTCAACACACTACAACTCTATGAATTATACAAAGAACGACCATCTCCCATCCTGCAAAAAGCTATTGAAGATAAGCTATCCCGATTGTCTAATGTCAGATGGCGTTATCAACATGCGTGGAAGCGGGTTCTGATAGCACTGCCCCTACTACTAATCCCTCTTGTATTCCTAGTAGGAATGTGGACCTACAATCCCGAACAATTCAAGTATTCCGTTGCAAGGATATATAATTATGACAACCCTCCTTCTCCTCCCGCTCCCTTCTCTATTGACTCAATATCTCCCAGGTTTGCCTTACGTAACCAGTCTTTTAACCTAAAAATTCACTTTTCAGGTAATGCCCTGCCTAAAAAAGTGCATATCAACACAAGCACCGTCAATCTGTTCGCTCAACAAGACGAATCGCAACAAAATATCTTTTTTGTTCAGATTCCCGGACAAATAGACCACTTCACATTTCACGTTACTGCCGATAACTGGACCTTTGGTCCCTTCACTATTCCCATTATTCCACCGCCATATCTTGAAGACCTGAGAGTGAAAATTGAATATCCAGCACATACAGGGCTTTCGCCTGAAGAGTTAGCCACTGGCGACCTTAAAGTGCCTTATGGGTCCCGACTGACCTGGACGTTGGTTGCCCGTAACACATCAAAAGTAATAATGCAATTTCCTGACACTACCATAGCCCTGACCAACTGCTCTGAATGCTCTTTTAGCCACATAGCCACAAGGAATATGTCCTATAAAGTTTGGCTTTTAGGCGACTTAAACGTTTCTTCAGACACTTTCAACTATGTAATTGAAGTTATTCCAGACCAATATCCGGGAATAGTAGTTAGTGAAGAAAGGGATTCGGTTCTGCCCACTGAAATTAAGTTTGTCGGTGAAGTGTGGGACGACTACGGTTTCTCTGCCCTTTACTTCGTCTTCTGGCGGGAAGGACACCCTCCACAAAAGATTAAAATCCCTATTATCAGCGGGTTGCTACGACAGGTTTTCGCTACAACTTGGAACTTAGATACACTATATGCTTACAGCGATGGATTTGACGTCTTTTATCAATTTGAAGTTTATGACAATGACAGGGTTTCAGGACCCAAGAAAAGCACTACGGCAGTGAGAAGACTACGTATTCCCTCTCTTACAGAACGACAGAAGCAACTCCAACATATCGGTTCAGGCATAGGCGAAGCATCGGCACAAATAGCAGAGTCCACGGAAGAACAAAGAAAGCAATTTGAAGAACTGTCCAGAGAAATGCTTATGCTCAAAAATCTTAATCTACAAAAACAAGATGCTTTAAGGGAAATGCTTAAAGACCAACAAAGCATTCTGGAAAACGCCCAGAAATTGCAAGAACAGATTGAAAAACAAATGGAAATCCTCAAGGAAAGCATTAAGGATTCAGCACTTATGCAGAAACTGGAAGAACTCCAAGAACGAACCTCTGAAATGATTCCCCCTGAACTTCAAAAGCAGTTAGAAGAACTTCAAAAAGCACTGGAAGAACTGGACCAAGAGAGAATCAAAGAACTTATGGACGAAATACAGAAAAACCAAAAGAAACTGGAATTGTCAATGCAACGGATGCAGGAAATGCTAAAAAGACTCCAAGTGGAAGTCAATATGGAACTGGCTATTCAGGAATTGGAACGCCTGAAACAACAGATGGAACAGGCTCTCCAAGAAGGTTCACAAGAACTGCAAGAAGAACTTCAAAAACAATGGGAAGAAATCAGGGACCTACTTGAAAGAACAGATTCACTAAACAAATCTCTATCTCCACCAATGCCCCTTGAAATGCCCCAAGAACAAATCCAACAGACAGATTCAAAGATGAAACAAGCCTCCGACGCAGTTAAACGACAAAAACCAGATGCCAAGCAAAAACAACAGGAAGCACAGCAATCTCTTGAACAACTCCAACAACAACTACAGCAGGCTCTCGCTCAAATGAGACAAAAACAACAGGAAATAAATCTTGAACTGGTCAAAAGACTTATTGACAGGCTACTTACCATCTCACAAACACAGGAAAGCCTCATCAACACCCTTAAGAAAAAAGGCAAAAAACCAGAACTATTACGGGACCAGCACTTACTCCGCGGTGCCCTTGCCCTAATTGAGGACAGCCTCCTTGCACTGGCAAATAATATACCTTCACTATCTCAGGAAATAATTAACGACTTTATTGAAGCAGATTTTAACATGAAAGAAGCTTATGAGAATCTCAAAGCAGAACGCCGCCCCCCCAAATTCGCACTTGTCAATCAACGAACAGCAATGGAAAAAGTCAATGAGCTAATTCTGATGCTTGAAGAAGTTAAGGACCAGACCGAGGCTCAATTAAGCATGAGCAGTGGTGCTTGCAACAACCCACGCCCCGGACAAGGTTCCAAACCATCACTGTCTCAAATGCAAAAACAACTATCAGAAAAACTAAAGCAATTAGCCAAACAAATGCAGAAGCAACAGGGCGAATCAAAAGAAGGGGCTTGGAATAAAGAAATAGCCCGACTGGCTATGCAACAAATGCTAATCAGGCAAATGCTTGAAAGACTGGCTCAGGAAACAGATGCCACAAAGCAAGAACTGAAACAAGAGCTCAAAGGGATGGCAGAAGAAATGAAAGAACTGGAAGAAAAACTCATTAACAAACAAGTTGACAGGGAACTAATTGAAAGACAAGAACAACTAACAGTTAGGCTTCTCCAAGCAGAAAAAGCTCTCAGACAACAAGAGGAAGAACCCACAAGGAAAGCAGAACGTCCAGAACAACAATATCAAAGCATTATCCTGACTCCATCGCCAGATTCTCAAAGGCGATTCAACACGCTAATTCCAGAAGCAGAATCAATCTACTTAACACCCACTTTCAAGCAAATAATCAAGCGATATATCCAATTGCAATCACAACAGGTTAAGTAAATACCGGGTTAAGCCCCAATTGTTTTCTCTCACTATTGCGAAATTGTCCCAGAACACGCAGGTACCACAAACAATTAATTCGCCCTTCCCTATGTTTTTCTTAACTATTAATGGATGAGACCCTCTACCGTTAAGCGTTGACCACGACGTGTTTTCAGAAGCAACAAGGGGTTCAGCAATACCCTGCCACTCCACAGACGCAGAACAAGGAAGGAAGACACTACGAACATTACCATCTGATAAACTAACTATGGAAGTTACTAACAACAGCTTGTCTCCGTCTATATTGTGAGACAAGTCGTGGACTTCATCACCAAGCAATTTAATACCAAAATGCTCAATAAGGGAATTTATCCTGTCGGCAATAAAATCCTCATTCTTATAATATCCTGCTATTATAACCCTCTTACCTTGATTTAGCCATTTGTTAACGTCCTCTACCTCCTTGGGATTAAACCCTATCTCAGGGTAATTAAAAACAATTATATCATAATTACCCAACTTATCCCAATCAGTTATCTCATCAACAATCCCTTTAGCCTGAATCGCAGTTAGCAATTTTGAGAAGTAGTAGTGGTCAGTTACTGTGAATTCTTGATGCGTTATATCCCAACCTATTTTAACCATTGCAAATTGATTTTACACATCAATTTAATTTAGAATGAAGGCACAGCAGCAAAGGTAAAACAGTTATGAAAGAGAGACTGATTCCGAAAAAGAGACCTGAGTTTTTTGATCTTTGCACTTTTCAACCGGGACAAAAGCAATTTCTGTGACGCCTGCCTTCACCCTATCACCGTAATCCACAAGAACCTTAGCATCTAAGGGAAGATAAATGTCTGTTCGTGAACCCAGTTTAATGAATCCAATGTCTTTGCCTTGAATGACATAATCTCCAACTTTCAAGTAGCACTTTACTCGTCTGGCAAGAAACCCTGCAATCTGCCTGACAAGTACTTGAACGCCATCTTCCCGTTCAATAACTATTGTATTCCTTTCGTTTTCTTCGCTTGACTTGGGATGCCATGCTACTAAATATCTGCCTGGGTGATATTTGACATATCTAACGACTCCGGACACAGGTGCTTTGTTCATGTGTGGACTCCACGGCGGCATAAATATGCTAATCTTCAACATTGGCTTTTTGAAAAATTCCTTTTCATATTCTTCCTCTATGGCAACCACTCTGCCATCAGCAGGTGCTAAAACAGAGTGCTTTGAAAGTTTATACCTGCGTCTTGGATTCCTGAAAAACACTGTAAAAAAGAGAAGCAACAGCAATGTGCTTGTGATAAGGAAATAGAACCAAGTTGAGAAGCCTGTGTGCCACCAGGCAACGAACGATGAAACAAATCCGAAAATTGCTATACCGCCCAGGACGCTATAACCCTCTGGATGAATAGAGAATGGTGTTATCTTTTTCATATTCCCTTTCGTTTGTTTTGTTCATCACAAAGATAAACACTTTTTAGTTGCCAATTTGTTCTACCCATGCTATTCCTCCGATTTATTAATTACTGGCGGCACTTTTATATAGTCCGAGTCACTCAAAGGTGCATTTTTAAGAATTGTTTCCTTATCTAATGGGCTTTGCGGTTCATCTTCCCGTCCTTCCTGAAGGTGTTGAGAAATGTGTGTTAAAGGCTCCACTTCCTCCAGTTTCAGCTCATTCAATTTATTAATCATAGCAATAATTTGAGCCATATCTTGTTTGATGCGTTCCCGAGCTTGTCCTGTGAACTTGAGCCTTGCCAGAAACGCCAGTTTGTCCAGAAGTTCATCATTTATATCCATGTTAATTTGGTTTTCTTGGTTTACAAAGATAACGATTCATTATTGTTTCATATTTCTTTTTTAACTCATTAGAATCGGTGTCCGGAAAGATTGGCTTCATGAACAGTACTCTTGCCGTTCCGGGCACTCCTCCAAACCTGCCATCGTCCCCCATAATATACCAGTTGTCAAGCATCACAACAGGGACTACTGGACAGCCTGTTTCAATAGCCAGTTTAAACGCCCCATTCTTTAGCCTGCCCATACAAGGTGTCTTATCGTCATAAATTATCTTCCCTTCAGGGAAAATGACTAATGGTATTCCTTTCTGAAGCAACTGACTAGCTTTCCGCCACACCATAGCTGAATGAACCACACTATTGCGCTTTACAAGCAAATCAAGCCTTTTTAAATATGGTAAAAGCAAAGGATTCATAGCCAATTCGTGCTTGGCGATAAAGGCTATATTGCCCCATATCGCCTCTAACATAACAGGAATATCCAGATGAGAAGTATGATTGGGACAGAAAATAACAGGCTTGCCAGAATGATAATATTCCAGAAATTCTGGGTCGTACGCAGGTTTAACTTTAACTCCTGTCAACCAGAAAGTCCATGCAGTCCACAACCTTCGTAAAAACTGCATACATATTCTTGAAAACACACAAAACGGAATAAAAAGCATAACAATAAATCCGGTAATGCCTGCAGTAAGATAGAACCACGCGACCCACGCAAACCTCAAGAAACTCCTCATTGTCCTTTACGGGCGAGAACCCGCTTAACAGCACTTACTATATCAGACACGCCAAGCCCATACTCCTCTAGCAACTCAAGTGGCTTACCACTCTGACCGAACCTATCATTTACCGCAACAAACTCCTGAACAACGGGAACTTTCCCAACTAATACTTCTGCCACTGCACTGCCCAACCCTCCAAATTTCTGGTGTTCTTCACAGGTGACAACTGCCTTTGTCTTACTCGCAGATTCCAGTATTGTCTCTTCGTCAATGGGCTTAATAGTGTGAATATTTATAAGTTCAACGTCTATTCCTTCCTGCGCTAATTGCTCCTCTGCCTTGATTGCCTGCCACAACATGTGTCCAGTGGCTATGATAGTAACGTCTTTGCCCTCTTTCAAAACCAATGCTTTACCTACTTCAAAAGGCATATCTTCGGGAATGAACCGTGGCCATTTGGGACGTCCAAATCTGAGATACACAGGTCCATAATGTTCAGCAGCAGCCAATGTTGCTTGATAGGTCTGCGTGTAATCAGCCGGGTTAATAACAACCATATTGGGCAAAGCCCTCATCATTGCTATGTCTTCCAGAATCTGGTGTGTGGCTCCATCTTCCCCAAGGGTTAATCCAGAGTGTGACCCGGCAAGTTTAACATTTTTGCCGGAATACGCTACACTTTGTCTAATCTGGTCAAAGACCCGCCCTGTAATAAAATTGGCGAACGACCCGGCAAATGGAATAAACCCACCTATTGTCAAGCCGGCGGCAACACCGACCATATTGGCTTCCGCAACACCACACTGGAAAAATCTCTCCGGAAAGGCTTTCATAAACTTATCCATCCTGACTGATTCTGCAAGGTCAGCAGCCAATGCTACAATCTTTGGATTCTGTTTTCCTAACTCATACAATGCATCTCCAAAACCCCTCCGTGTCTCTGCTTCTCCGTATTGTTCCAAAATTGCCATCTTTGACTCTTTTTAATTAAGTGTTATTCGCACACTCTGGTTGGAAACAATCTTAAAAGTCTTTGCTCGCGTGTCCATACTTCTCTTTGCAAAATTAGGTTTGTAAACAATTATGTATTCCCCGGGTTGTAGAGCAAGAATTTGCCTTCTTTTATGAGTTGGTATTTCATATATTTTTTGAACCCCGTCTTTTGTTTTCATAAGGATTGACCCTATTCCTTCATACATCACGTCAAGGATGAGCACTCCTGGTGCCGGAATCTCAACCTTTGTTGTCTTGGCAGCGCTAACATTCACATTATCAATGTTTATAGTTGGAAGAGTCAGGATTTCAAGGTCGTAGTTCTGTGCCAGATAGCGACGTTTATCATTAGGACGGGTGAAATCAACCAGATATTGGGTTTTATTATCCCTTACAACAGGTGTTAATTTTCCCTGAACATCTGCCTCTATGGTAACATTTTGAAGTTTCGTTTCCAGATAGCCAGTTGGAACCCTTACTTTGATAACGTTATGCTTTCCGGGAATCAATTTTATATCCTTTTTTGACACTGGCGGTGTGGAATAAACAATAAGCTCATATGAATACACAGGGTCAAGATATAGCGTGTCTGGTTTTCCCTCAGCATTAAAAGTGTGATAAAAGACATATTTAACTGACTTGTCTGTCGCGTCATAAAAAACCATAGGCAAATTAGTTTCCACCGGTCTGCCTTTATCGTCCAGCAATTCCACTGTTACAGAAGAAAGTGCCACTATTCGTTCAGTAATCTTTTGCAATATGACTTCCAGGTCGGCTTCTTTCTCAGCGTTATAGACGGAACCCCCTGCACACGCCAATGTGTTTAACGTAGCCATATCCAGATTAATACCGATTATAAATGGCTTAATGGTTATGTTCCGACTTTTAAGGGAATTAAGGACCGCACATGGGTCCCCTTCGCAGGACTCAGCCCCATCGGTGAACAGGATAACTATGTTTCTTCCCGGCGAAGCAGGGAAATCTGTTCCGACCTGTTGAAGTGTATATGCCAACGGTGTAACTCCTCTTGGCTCATACATATTCAGTTTCTCAGATATTTTTTTATGATTTCCTTTGCCGATGGGGACTTCAAGGCGGGTGTCCCGACAGTCATTCCAGTGTTTAGGTGATTTGTGGCCGAAAAGCCTTAATCCTACTTCAACATCAGGGTGTTCCCTTTGCAGTTTCTGGACAGTTTTTTCCAATGCTTCACGCAATACAAGTATCTTGGGACGCTTTTCCCATTTGCCTCCCATACTCAGAGAAAAATCAGCTACGAAGAGGACTCGGGTTGGAACATTGTGTTGTGCTTGTGCCTTCATCATACCTAAAGCCAACCCGGTTAAAACCAATATTAAAAGTAGTTTCCTCATTTTTAAAAAGTTACTGTAATTTTTTGTCCTTTGGGAACTGCAAACGACTTTGTTCGGGTCTGGTCGGCAGAATAGGTGGTTAACGGTCTATAAACAAGAACGTATTTACCCGGTAGTAATGCAATGGAAACATCTTTGGTTAAAGATTCCCATTCTATTACTTTTTCATATGGTTTGCCATCCTTGACTGTGAATATAGCCACTATATATGGGCGTTTGGGCGTTAGTTCCACTATTCCCGGGGATGGCACTTCAATGGTATGAGAGGCTCCTGCCTTTATGGAATAATTATCATATCTCAATGGTGGCAATGTTAGAATTTCAATATCATAACCCCCTGCAATATACTTAACTGTTGAGTTCATTTCCTGAATAAACAATGTTTGCCGGTGGTCTTTGTCCCTTATAATGCAGCGATATTGCCCAGCCAATGAACTTTTCATTAAAACAGTAAGGCTTCCCTGTGGGGTTTTGATAGCGATGACATTATGGCGACCCGGAACCAATTCAACATTATCTTTCCTACGTGGTGGAACGGTATGGACTATGACATCATATTTCCCTGTGGGGTCAATTTCCAGCGTGTCAGGCAACCCATTAACCAAGGTGTGCACGAAGTGATACATAGGTTCGTGAGTGAATGCATCAAGGAAAGTTATTGCCACGTCTGTTTCCACTGGCTCCCCTGCGGCATTAAGCAAGTTTACCTGAACAGTTGTTCTGTTAAGAACCTGCTTAACTGTTGATGAAACCACTATTTCAAAGTCACTGCGACTGTTCGCCTGTCTGTAATAACCAATGCATTTAAGTTTTTTGGCAATGTCCTCTGGCACTCCCATGCCAATAACAAATGGTTTAAATGAAATGCGTCTTTTTTGTAATTCCAGCACTACAGCACATGGATTCCCTTCACATGTTTCTTCGCCGTCCGTGATAAGGATTATGGAATTGGGTGATTCATAATCTGGGAAATCGTTCATTGCCTGCAAGAGAGCGTATGCGATTGGGGTCCATCCCTGTGGCGTGTATTTTTCCACTAAAGACAGGACTTTTTCTTTTGAATGCTTGCCGAAGGGCAGTTCCAAGCGTGTGTCCTCACAATTCTGCTCTGGCTTGGGCGATTGATGCCCATATAGCCGAAGGGCAAATTCAACATCAGAGTTCTCTTGAAGTATGGAATCCATTATTTCAGCAAGAGTGCTTATTGCTATTTCATATTTGCTTTTGCTACCCCATTTCTCAGCCATACTCCCAGAAGCATCAACCAAGAACAAAATGCGTTTGGTCTGAGCACTGACAGAATAAGCCGACCCTAAGAACAGTAAGAGACCAACCTGCAGTAACCTCTTTAACATACCCATTTTCAAGGCAAATACTATGCCAAAGATACGTCAAAGGATGGTTATTGTAGGGAAAAGAATCGCTTAAGGGCTTCATTCTCCCGCTCTCGCATCTTCTTTTTCTCCTCAGGCGTGCTATCCTTATATCCCATCAGATGAAGCACACCGTGAATAATCACTCTCATTAATTCTCTCTCAAAAGTTTGCTTATATGCTCGGGCATTATCAATAACTCGTTCGGGACTTATATACAGTTCTCCTGCTAATGTTTTATTTCCATCACCAAGGTCAAAAGTTAATATATCTGTGTAGTGGTCGGCGTCTTTATATGCAGCGGACATCTCTCGCAGGTTCTCATCGCTTGTCCAGATAATGTTAAGCATTTTGATTTCAAAGCCCTCTTTTCGGGCTTCTTCAACCAACCACTTGGTCAGCTTATCGTGGTCTATTTCCGGATTGACCGGACTGTCGTAATTAAACACCTTTATTAATGGCGAACTTGAGCCTAACTCCTCTTCCCCCGTTGAAAAATTCAATGTCATCTGCCATTTTTTGCATAAGGAATATACCTCTACCGCTTTCGGCTTCTATATCAATAACACCGGAACGCTTCAAAACAGTTTCATAGTCAAAACCCTCCCCTTCATCTTCCACTTCCAAAATCACATGGTCATCATCATAAACAGCAACTAAAACTCTCACTTTCTTACTTGGGTCCTCCTTGTTTCCATGCTTTATGGCATTGTTCATTGCTTCCATAAACCCTGTCAGGAACCTACCAAGAAAATCATGGCTTTGTCTAAGCTCCTCCGCCACCCAATGACTAATCCTATCAACTTCCTCCATTGCCTGAACCAGATTGGTAGGCATTTCCTTCTCCAGAAGAAGCCTCATTCCAATATATTCCATTCCACAATTGTGTTTTATTCAAGGCTATTATACGAGATTTGGCAAAAAAAGGTTCTGATTCATATCTTCACAATCCCCTGAAAGACCTCAATAGCCGGACCCTCAAGAAAAACATAAGTTCCTTTATCGTAAACCACCAGTTCACCTCCTGGATAAACGACGTTTATGACACTTCCAAGGTTGAAAATTCTTTTTGAGATGAGTGCAGTGGCCACAGCCCCTGAACCACACGATAACGTCTCCCTTTCAACACCCCTTTCATAAGTGCGAACGAAAACCTTGCCGTCTCTAAATGCTATGAAAGTTACATTCACTCCTTCCGGCTTGAACCGCTCGTCATATCTCCATTTCAAAGCCTCTTGGTTAACGTTCATATTCCTAAAAGTGCTAAAATCTTTAACTGGAATGACTAAGTGCGGAACCCCTGTATTAATCCAGAATCCGTCTTTATATTGCTTAACTTTTGATAACACATTGATGGACACCCCAACGATATTGTTGGACTTAATATACGCATTGTGTTTGCCATCTCCTGCAATAAAAGTAAATTGCTCAGAGTCTGTCCAACCTGCTTTATAAGTCAGTAGCGATGCCACCCGAGACCCATTCCCACAGAACGTGGCTTCCTCTCCATCCGAATTATAATAAAGCATCTTGAACGCAGCCTCTTCATCAGGAACAATTCTTATCAGTCCATCTGCCCCTATTCCCGTGTGCCACCTACAGAGTTCCTTGATTTGACTCGCAGAAAGATTTATTTTATCTTCAGGGTCCAGAATAACTATAAAGTCATTTCCAGTGCCGTGGGCTTTAATAAACGATATTTCCATCCTTATTGCAACTTGGCTTCAATTGATTTAAACAGTTCTTCGTGGGCTTGTTTGACTTCTTCCAGTAATTTCTTAGCAGATGATAGTTTTTCTTCCACCCATTGTTTATCTTCTATCTCCCGGGCATTTATTAACACGTTCATATATGCGGCTTCTGCTGCGGCCCTCCCACAGGATGCCCCACTTGCCACATCGGTTATAGATGCTTGAAGACCCTTCTGAGCCAATTCCTCAAGTAGCGGAAAGACCTCCCTTACTGTTTGCAAAGTCTGGAAGGGAATCTCCATTGCTTCTTTATATGCCTCCTGAATTTTCTTTTGCTTTTCCTCGGCACTTGCTTTCACTCTAAAAGCATCCATTACTTTCTGGAAAGATTTGCTATCAGCATCAACCAGATATAGCAGTCTGTCCTTTAGATTTTGAGCCTTTTCTGCAACAGTGGCAAAGTATTCAAACTTGTCTTCCCAGCCGTGTTTATGAGCCGAAAGGTTTGCTACCATTGAAGCCAGAGCGGCAGCCAATGAGCCCACGAGGGCACCCACCGAACCACCGCCAGGAACAGGACTATCAACAGACACTTCATTAACAAACTCCCTGACCGTTTTCCTTACCAAACTGTTCTTCCTATCTTCTTCCTGAATGCGATATTCAATGATTTTCTTTTCCGGGTCAAAAGGCTGTACGGAATTAAGCCCAAGGCTCTCAATGGCTATGTGAACTATTTCCTCTTCTGGAACTCCCCAAGACCTTCTTTGCCTCTTCAGATAATATTTCCCTGCTTCCAGAAGAACTTTTAGTGGAACAAGTCCAACTATTTCGGACCCTGTAACTCTAAGCCCTCTCTTTCGGGCAGATTCATCAGTTGCTTCAAAAGCCACATGGATAGGCACTTCGTCAATGTTAGTAATGTTCATAGAAACCTGAGCAATGCCATATTCGTCTATATACCAGCCTATTGCCCTCACCCCTTTAAGTGACCCCGGCATATAGACAGGCTTCCCTTCTGTATCCAGAACTTTCTCTCCAATTACTGGATGCCCTTTCCTGAGCAGGCGTCCCCTTTCCCGAATATCAAAAGCCACCGAGTTAGCCCTTCTCACATTGGTAGTGTTCAAATTCACATTATATGCAACAAGGAATGGTCTGGCACCTATTGCCGTGGCACCTGTCTTAGCCACGTGGTCGTTCCATTCAGCAGGACCGTAATCTGGTTTCCATTCAGGCAACTTTAATTTTTCAGGAAGGGCTTCATATTCCCCCTGCCTAATGTTTGCAAGGCTTTTTCGTTCGGGCTTAGTAGCAGAAAACTCATACATATAAACAGGAATCTTTAATTCCTCACCGACTCTCTTAGCCAGTTTATGAGCCCATTCTGAGGCTTCCTCCATGGTCATATTTGCCACTGGGACCAACGGGCACACATCGGTAGCACCCATTCTGGGATGGGCTCCTTTGTGTTTACGCATATCAATGAGTTCGGCAGCAGTCTTAATAGCCTGAAATGCTGCTTCAACAACTTTCTCCGGTTCCCCAACAAAGGTCATAACTGTTCTGTTAGTTGCCTCCCCTGGGTCCACATCCAGCAGTTGAACTCCTTCCACGCTTTTAATTGCCTCTGCAATAGCATTTATAACTTCCTTGTTCCTGCCCTCACTGAAATTGGGCACACACTCAAGGATTTTACGGTTTAACATAGTCATAAAATTTTGTGTAAATGTAAGCAGTAACGGGGATATAAACTAAGATTGTTACGAACTCCTTCTTTGTTCTACTCTAAATTCAAGTGGCATTGGATTCCTCTTTATCCATTCTGGTTTGCCCATCTTTTCCCTGTAAGCAAGTGAACCATTCACAAAAGCATATTTTATCTTATACGGCAAAGTGCTGTTAAGATAAGGATTCCAGCCACATCTATGGAAAGAACGTTTCACTATCCACGGGCTATGTTCAAGCACGACTATGTCGGCATACATCCCTTCTGCATTGTCCCCCCGCTTGTAAATTTTATACATTCTTGCGGGATTGGTAGCGGTTAGTTGCACAAGGCGCGTCCAAGAAATCACTTCGTTTTCCACAAGGGAAGTCAACAGTGGAATTAATAACTCCACAGA
>JAJRPU010000090.1 GCA_024280615.1 Bacteroidota bacterium
TAGTTTTCCAGCTGCGGTATACACCTCGGAAGAAATGTTGTATTCTGGATTTTCTAATCTTTCAAAATCAGGCAATTCTCCAAAGAATCCGAAGTAGATTAATCCTATAAAAGCGGTGGCAAAGAGAATTCCACCAAAGAATGCTATCCAAAGCAATTTAACTATGAACCGCATCGCTCCCGTTTTAACATAGTCATTTAATCGTTAGAGTTTCTAATGTTTTGCGGCAGGTTTATTCTCCTTAGGTTAGGTGGCAGACCTCTTATAACGGAAGGGTCAACTTGTCTGTTTCCTTGCACAGGTACTGCACTATTGACCGTCTGGCTCCTATTTCTGTTGGGTTTTGGTGGTGAAGCGGTTGTTTCTCCTTTCTCCTCTGTGTTTTGTGACAACTCTTCATTATCTTTTTGCTTCTTTTCTGTTTTACAATCGTTGCAATTAGTATCAACTTCGCTTTTTTCTGCATTGTTGTATTTAATCTTACCTATTTTATCCAGAAGGGCTTGTGCCTCATCACGCAATTCTTTGTCTTCCGTTGTCTTCACTACGAACGAAAGTATTGGAACTGCATTGTCAAACATTGAATCTCTGCACAGGCATACTGCCCGCATAAAGGCGATTCTGGTGCCGTAGGGGTCTGAGAGCGTTGACAGAACTGAATCCACGAAGACGGATAGTTCAAGCACTGCACTGTCATTGTAATTGCGATAGAGTTCAAGAAGTGTGAGATACAGGTTTTGAAGGGTGTCTTCTGGCGGTGTCATATCTCCTCCCAATTGTTCGTACATTCGTTTGTATTTAAGGGCAGCGACCTTATGCCTCCTTTCTCTGGCATTTATATAGCCCAACAACGCAAGGTCTTTCAACAAAGTGGTGTCCTCTGTCAATGAAATGGCTTTTTGGATGAGCGAGTCTGCTTGGGCATACCAATCAAGGAAGTGTAGAACCATAGCGGCGTTGTAGAGGTGCATAGCAGAGCGGTTTCTCATTTCGTTTTGTGCAGATGGTGACGTGGGCATTTCCTCTAACAATTTCTGTATGTATGCATCTTCCTCTGCTTCAATAACTATGGTGTCTGCTTCCTCCTGGAAAGCCTGCACAAGCATGTCTTTGCTGGAAACAATCCAGAAGTCTTCAAGGGGACGGTTTCCGAAAGTCTTGTCAAACCAATCTTTTCCTTTTTTCACAGTAGTTTCGTTGTAGAAATACCAAGCATTTTTAGCCATAATAGTTGGTGTGCTTGTTGTCGTAGTTGTCTTTTTACGTTGTCGTTCTGCCCTTAATCTTTCCCGTTCACGAGCAATTTTTTTCAATTCTTTGATTCTTTCTTTTGGTGATAAGGAAGCGAGGAATAGTAGAGTGTCCAAGCGATTTGCTTTCCGCCATTCTTCAGAACCGAATTTTATTTGTGGGTGTCTGTCTTTCCATAGCAGATAAGTTGGGTTAGTGGGGTCAAGTTTCATAAGTGAATCAAGGGTTTGGGCTGTGGCGAGCAGGTTGTGTTCGTGGGTGTAATACTTGGTTAATTCGGCATAGATTTTTGCTTTAATGAAGTTGCTTGTGGCGTGTTCCTGCGCTTTCTGTAAGTTCTTAAAGTATGCTTTTTCATCATTTTCCTTAAGTGCTATACGTGCTCGTAGTAAGTAGAGTTGTGCTTTCCTATTGGGGTCGTCCTCTTCGGAGAGCATTTTCCTTATCATTCCTTTAATTTCTTTCATTGCGATTACTCCGTGGTCTGTAGCGAGGGACAGAGCGTTTAGGCGTGCTCTAAATGCCAGTTCTGGATGCGGTCTGTTATCAAGAACTTTATTATATGCTTCAATAGCCTCAGGTATATATAGACTTCGCTGGTATAGTTGTCCGAGCAGGTAGTATAGCCAAGCCCGTCGGGACCTGTTTTTAATCTCTGGGATTATGTCTTTGAGTTGTTCTGCTGCCGTGTAATAAGAACCTTTTTTGATATTTGCATGGACACGTGCCAACTTGAGATATTCTTCCCATTTGAAGGGCAAGTAAGGATGTCCTAAGCCTTTATTTATTGCCGTGTTAGCACGGTTGAAGTCTTCCGTAGCGGAGTAGGAAAGGGAAATGTAGAACAATGCGGGGAAATAGGAGTGCACATGCTTAATGCCACGTTTATAAGCCCACTTGTGATATTTGTATTTAAGTTTCTGGAAGGAATTCATTTTGCTAAGTTGATACTTGGAAGGTTCTTTGGGCGGTGGGAAATGTCTTATTGTATATGCCAGAATCTCCCGTGAGCCTTTATAGTCTTTTTTAAGGTATCTGGCGAGTCCTATGATTGCGAGGTTGTCGTCCGTCCATCTGGAAAACGGGTGTAGTCTGACGCCGATAGTCGCTTTTTCAATGATATAATCCAAATCGGAAGAGTTTCCCGAGAAGTTATCTGGTTCATAGAGTGGGAAGACGGGAAGCAGGCTGTCTGGGTCCGGTGGCAGTTGTAGGTTCTCCTTAATTGTTTTTTGCAGGGTGGCGAGGCGTTGCCATGCGAGGTAATAGGCGTTGTATCTGGCAGTCAAATTATGATACCATCTGGCAATGAACCCTTTAGGAGGTTTCTTTCCTGCGAATGGATTTGTTGCATAAGCGGTGTCTGTTCTTAATCTAGCGTGTCGCTGGGCATATACCGATAGGGTCAAAAGGGCATACGCTATGCTTATTAGCCATAACTTTGTTATCAACTTACTCACTTCCCAAAATTAATTATCCTTGAAAAAGAAACGCATAAAAAAACGCTATCGTATCATAGTTGAGGATGCCTATACGCTCCGTGTTTTGAAGCAATGGCACTTTAGCCCTGCTTTTATTCCTGTTTCCGTTGTTATGGTTCTTGGTTTGTGGACTGCCCTCCTGTGGTTCCTGATAACGTACACTCCTGTAAGATACTGGATTTTGGGTTACGACGAAGTTAAACTAAGGGAAAAATTAGTTGCACTTAACAAAGAAGTCGATTCACTAATTTATATGACCCAATCCTGTTATGTGTATGTTGAAAAACTTAGACAGGTTTTCTCTGGGAACATTGACACTTTTGACCTTAGTGAATTTTCTGTAGACGGCGAAAAGGTTTTGGGTGGTGTCGTTACTGGGGGACAGTCATATCCCTCTGGTTCAATGCCTTCTTTCATACCGCCAGTGGACGGATTCATAACCAACACGTTCAATGTGGAAAGCAGACATTTTGGGATAGACATAGCCACACGGGAAGGCAATTCAGTGGTTGCAGTGGAAGATGGCATAGTAATTTTTAGTGATTGGACTCTGAACACAGGGTATGTGATTACTCTTGCTCACGAGAACGGTTGGGTATCAGTGTATAAACACAACAAGGCTGTTTTGAAAGAACAGGGCGACATAGTGAGGGCTGGCGAGCCCATTGCGTTGGCTGGTGCAACAGGTCTCCTAACAAAGGGAACACATTTGCATTTTGAACTGTGGTTTAACGGGACTCCCGTTGACCCAATGCAAGTAATTCTTTTCTGATTACGTTTTAATTTTGAATCCATAATTGGGAAAAGCTGTTATGGGTAAGAACAAAAGACA
>JAJRPU010000091.1 GCA_024280615.1 Bacteroidota bacterium
ACATGTATCATAGTAACTTGCACAGAGAAATATACATCTATCCCTTACGAGTAGCGGGGTTCGTGCAGATTTTGAGGTCGTAAGTCAGGTTTCAATAAACCCTTGATTTTACTATCGTTCCAACAAATCCCTGCATTTTTCATGTCATAATTTTTGCATTAAATTGTATCTCAAAGATAAAACAAATTTTTTGACCAATTTTAATGCTTTTTGAAGTACGCAAACATATAGTAATGTTAGTCTATCCTTGATATTATTGTGATTGACCGCTATTCAGGTTCCGGAACTTGAGTTATGAAATTTTTAAAGATGCTATTAGAGAACATACACAACCTATCACCACCAATAAAAATATTTGCTATGTAATGTTTATAAATCAGGCAATGACAAATTGGCAGTTGATGAATTTTGTGCAAAATTTGGGATCATAAAAATTTCAAACTTTATAAAATATACAAGCCGTTTTACTATGCTATAAATGATTTGTTGACTTGCGCCAAATGCTTAAAGTATAAAATACACAATGTTTTTAGTTTGGTTCCTTCGTTTCTCAACTATATCTTTGTTACAAAAGACAAAATATGTTCAAGAACATACTCTTGATTCTAATTCCACCGCTGATGTTAGCAGGTGTTTTTGAACCACTTACCTTATCACAACGATTAGAAAGGGCATCTATTGTAGTGTCAGGTAAAATTATTGCAAAGGAACTATCTTTCTATGATAGCCTAGATAATTTAATCTATAGTCCTTACTATTTAATAGTTGAGCAAAGTGTTAAAGGTCCCTTCCACAAAGGGGATACAATAGTTTTTTTAATAGAAGGCGGACAAGTTGGCACCACAAAGTATGTAAACACCGCGGAAATAATGCCACCGGAAGGCTCAAATGTTATCGTGTTTTTAAATACTAAAAATGGGAAAATTTTTCCTGCATTTAAAGGATATAGTTTTTTATTCATTGAAAACAACAAGGTTAGCGACATTATGCAAACTTATCCTTTAAGCACCGTGGAAAAGGCACTAAACATATCCCTTAAAAAAAACTCTGCTAATGCAAATATAAAAAACAATAGGCTTTTGGTTCCAACAATTTCTTCTGTGAGCCCATCTAATGTTTGTGCTGGATGTTGGGACACCATAGAAATCACTGGTAGCAATTTTGGTTCCACACAGGGTAGTGGATATGTCGCCTTTAAAGACCCTGACCTCAATAACCCATTTGTGGACATTGATTCACCCCTATACTACTTATATTGGGATAATTATTTAATAAGGATGATAGTACCTTTTTCTGCTGGAGAAAGGTCAGGCACAGGAGCCATAGTTGTGTGTAATTCCCTTGGTCAATGCGATACCACTAATCCGGGATTTTTAACTATCAGTTATGCACTTTACCAATATATATATCAAGGAAGCTTATATGATGTTCACTATTACGATGCCAGTGGGTCCGGGGGATATGCTATCCAGCCAAGCAATGTATTTAAAAGTGTTCTGCAAAGGTGGCAAGCCTTTAAAAGAGCAATGAAAACATGGCGATGTGAAACATTTATAAATTTAGACACACTCGGAGGAACCACAAGCACTAATACACAGGGTAATGATGGAGTATTTGTTGCGGCATTTAATTCTATTGATGGGCCAAGTGGAACCCTTGCATTTGCTACATACTGGTTCAGTGCCCAATGGAACAGTGCGACTAGCGACTGGGATTGGACAATCTCACACTTTGATATTGTTTTTGATGATGCTGAAAATTGGTATTATGGAACAGGAACGACTCCTGCCACGCAAATTAATTTTGAGGCTGTTGCCCTGCATGAATTAGGACACGTTATAGGTTTAGGACATGTTTTAAACTCAGATGTCATGTATCCAATTTATGCTGATCGCAGAACTCTTACGGCAGATAATATCAATGCAGTGACGCAAAAATTAAATTATAGCACAGTAGGAACACACCCACATGCTGTTATGCAACCGCTTAATCCTTCTAATTGCAACTTTTTATGCGAATTGCAAACTGATGTGACTTATGCTAATCCCACTTGTGCAGGTGGAAGCACTGGATGGATACGTGTCCGCCTATTAAACGGCACTCCTCCATATAATCATAGTTGGACACCAACACCGCCTATTCGTAACACAGCTCCAGATGGCTCAGTAGATTCCATCTCGGGTTTAACAGCAGGAACATGGGTTGATACTATTGTTGATGCCAACTATTGTCCCGGAATAGTTTCAATACAACTTACGGACCCCCCACCTATAAATATCGCCTTAGATAGCATGACTCCTATTCGTTGTGCAGGTGACTCCAACGGAGCCATATACGTAAGTGTTAGTGGTGGAACGCCTCCTTACTCATATTTGTGGAGTCCATCTGGGCAAACCACGGAAGACATTTCTGGACTACCTGCAGGAAACTATACCTTAGGAGTTACTGATGCTAATGGATGTTTATTTGGTCGCACTTTTTTTCTCACAGAACCCGACACACTAAAAATCATACTGGATAGCATTAAAAACCTACTATGTTATGGCGACTCATCTGGTGCTATACTAATCACAATTACCGGGGGTACAGGTCCTTACAATATAGCATGGTCAACAGGCGACACCATAGAAGACCTAATCAACTTATCAGGTGGACAGTATTCTGTTTCCGTAGTGGATTCACACGGTTGCAATACCACTGACACTTTCATTGTTTTAGAACCACCTCTGTTAATAGTAAATGTATCATGGAATCCACCTTCATCCTGCGGAGACACAGGAACTGCTTCCATCACTATAAGTGGAGGAATCCCTCCTTATAGTGTCCAGTGGAGCACAGGACAAACAGATTCCACCGTCAATATCCCGGCAGGAACCTATTCAGTTTCTGTAACTGACAACAACGGTTGTCAATGGGACACTTCAGTTGTGTTTTCTGAACCCAATGCTCCTATAATCTTCCTAGATTCCATAGTTGACGTTAAATGTTTTGGAGACTCAACAGGTGCAATATACATTACAGCCAATGGCGGAACCCCTCCTTATATATTCCAGTGGAGCAATGGCTCAACAACCGAAGACTTAATAAATATCCCAGCAGGATTATACACAATCACAGTATCAGGCTCGGACCAATGTAAGTCTTTCAATTCATTCACTGTAAATCAACCTCCTCCTTTAGTAGTTAGCATATATTATGACAGCCTGACCCATCAGATGTGGGCAATCATTTCAGGCGGAACACCAACGTATTCCATTGAATGGAACAACACACTCACCGTGGATACAATTCTTATAATTGGACCCGGCAGTTACTGGGTAAAAGTGATAGATAATAACGGATGCATAGCATACGATACGTTGACAATCAACGGACAACCATCTGCAACAACCAACCCATTTGACGAACACTGCTCATTGTTCCAACACAACACAAATGTTCTCATAAGTTGCTCCGATGAAATAATCCGGCTTGATATTTACGACCTAACAGGAAAATCTATTATTTCCTTAAAGCCCCACAGCCGCTTGGTACGAGTTGACAATCTTACAAAAGGGTTGTACATTCTCAAAGTACATGCCAATAACAAAGTTTTAACAAGGAAAATCATAATACACTAAATCACAGGAAAATGTCGCCTCGGAATTGGATTGCATTAATCACTATCTACAGCACGGCGTTGTTATTACAAGAAACTAAAGCACAATCATCATGGATAATAACCTATGGACACCAAAACCTTGATTCAATTACCGATTTTTGCACAACATATGATGGGCTTTTTGCTCTTGCTGGAATTTATATCAATAATAATCAGAAAGATATTATTTTTTGCATTATTGACACAACTGGAGCCCTCCTTCCTTGTATAGTAATAGGAGACTCTCAATATGATGACGTTGCTTATAGCATAACAGCATTGCCAGATACAACATTTATTATAGTAGGGAAAACGTTCGCTCTTGATCAACAAAATGGCGACGCCTTCATCGCACGAATTAGTAGGAAAGGCACAATCCTATGGGCTAAAGCCATTGGAACACCAGCAACAGATGAACAATTTAATGATGTAAACTTCTTTCCGCAAAGCAGCATAATCACAGCAGTGGGATATTCAACAGCAGAATCCTTTTCCGGTATTAAAGAAGGGCTAATAGTACAAATGTTTCCAGATGGTTCAAATGAAAAATTTTTACACAAATTCGGCTCTTCTCTTTACGGAATAGATTTACTAAAAGTAAATCCTTGCTTCTATCCAGATAATCTAAACGGTGATTGGCATATAGCTACACTTGGTAGGACCCCTTACATCAGCTCACAGGAAGCACCTATAATGCCCTTCATACAATTTCATACTACAAATTTGAATTACAATACTTATGGAACCGATTTTTATTCATACTTTGCATATAATGATTCTGCTTACAAATTCTATTATCCAGCCGATTTTGACTGTCTTGATAATAACATATCTACACCCTCTATTTCAGGAACTGTATATCGTGCTACCTCCGTGGCAAGCAACACACCACGCAATGAATCAGATTTCTTCCTCGTAGAATCAATTTCAAGACAATTTCTTATCTTTTCTACTGACAGTAATGACGTATCTCCAGGACTATGGATTGACACTTCACAAACAAAGGTGTGGGTTTTGGCATCCACAACATTTTTCGGAAAAGAAGAAGTATTGCTTCTCAGTCTTGATTATCCAGACACACCAATATTCCGCTTGGACTGGTGGAAAGACGTATATACAGTAAAGCGATTCCCGTATAACGAGCCCATCAAACCACATTTTATTATAGGCAATTCACAAACCAAAATGCCTTTAGTAAGTCTTATAAGATCTAG
>JAJRPU010000092.1 GCA_024280615.1 Bacteroidota bacterium
TCAAATAACATAAGAACTCTGTGGAACTCAGTTTTTACTCCGTGTAACTCGGTGAGATATTTTTTAAACCACAGTGTTGCACAGAGAAGGGTCCAGAGGATACAGAGCTTCAGAAGGCAATTACGTAGTTGTTGAGTTGGCAGGTCGCACTGATAGTGTTGGTTCTGAAGAGTATAATTTGAGGCTTAATCAACGACGTGCCGGGGCAGTCCGCAACTACCTAGTTCAACACGGTATCTCTCCTGACAGGCTGGTCGCAAAAGGGTATGGAGAGTCCCAACCCATAGCTCCCAACCCATAGCTCCAAACACTAATCCAGATGGGACAGATAATCCCGAGGGACGAGCATTAAACAGACGTGTTGAATTTAGAATTTAAATAGCAATGATAAGAGAGGTATTCCTTTCAATAGTCCCGTTAATACTTATTCCTGTGCTTACCGTTACTCAGGAAACACAATTGCCACAGGACGAGACAGGAAAAGTAATCTATGAAGCCGTTGTTCATCGGGGGAATCTTACTCCCGATTCTTTACAAAAATTGTCAATCAAATGGGTTCATACTTTCTATAAAAACCCTTCGGCTGTAACTAAAGAGAACAAACTGGGCATCATTAAAATTGAGCATAAATTTGATGTCTGTGACGTAGATAAAAAAACAGGCAAGAGATATAAAGCAGGTAGAATCAAGTACACATTGACGATCAAGTTTAAAGATGGAAGGTATAAATATGAATTAACTGACTTTAAATACATAGCAAATCGCTATATTCCCATTGAAGAATGGCTTAATTCAAAAGACCCAAAACATAAAATGAATATGCAACCAATCTTATAAGTAGCTTAAGAAAGTTTATTAAAAATCCACCGGCGTAGGAAGAAGAGGAAGACTGGTAATTTGTGTGGAGGTTATAAGAGCAGGTCTGCCTCAACGACCAACTCTTATCATCTTAAAATGCTTCCTATTATTAGTTCGTAGAATTATTAAGTTACTTGGATTACTTAAATTAACGGAACAACTATGGGAATTATAACAACTTGCTACAACTCTGCCATCTATAGACATTACTTTAATTTCTTGATAGGCTTTGTTGCACCTTACAGTCAACAAATTACCATCCCGATTAAGAGTGCAACTTTCCCCATAGGGCGAGGAAATGCCAATTATGACAACATAAATAGTGTCTGAAGCCTGACAACCGTTTTGGTCAGTAATCACAACCCAATAAGTTCCTGTTTGATTGACCGTTATTACTGAATCTACACTTCCTGTGTTCCAAGTATATAAATATGGCGGCATTCCGCCAGAGGAAACAGCAATAAGTGTGGGAATTTGATTTGAATCTATATAAACGTCTAAAAGTGGCGGTTCAGAGATTACAACGGAATCTGTCTCCTGACAGTCCAGTGAGTCATACACTGTTATAATATATGTGCCTGCCGATAAACTGTCTATGTATGTTGACGTATCGTTCGTGTTCCAAACAGGCATATATGGAGGAGTTCCACCTGTTATTGATGTATAAATAGCTCCTGTTGAATCACCAAAACAAAGAATTGGGTCGATTGAGTCAATAGAAATTGAGATTGGAGGGGGAGAGGATATATAAACTGCTTGCATTTGCGATATGCATCCAGAAAGGTCATTAACATAAACTTGATACGACCCAGGAATAAGCATCTGACTATCTACATTACCCGTATCTATAATGCCATTTGACCAATGAAATACATAAGGAGATACGCCTCCTGAGGCAGATACCACGGCAAGACCGGAATCCCCACTACATATAGGATTGATAGTAGTATCCACAATAACAGAAACAGAGTCCCATACGTAATAAAGAGAATCTGTTGTTGATAAAGAAGTAAATGTAGTGGTTTGTAAGTTTACACAAGTTTGAAGGGAAAGGCTAAAGACAACCATTGTGTCTAAAAGAAAAGTAGTGTCAACATTCAAGCTATGTGTGATATTTTTAGAATAGTAGCCAGCACAAGGTATGTTTAATACTGAATCCAGCTTAAGTAAAACAGGTTTTCTTATGTTAGAGATTACAGAAGATGCTCCGACGAGGAATGTACCATCATCAAGTTGAAGTAATCCCCCGGGACTTTCCTCATCTGCAGTCCCAATTATAACTGCGTTAATAAGATTCCCTAATGTGTCCAATTCCAACATGAACAAGTCTTGTCCACCAAATAAAGACAGGCTACTAGTGCCATATAAAATAATACCATTGGATGACTTCTTTATAGAAGCAATAGGCATGCCATTTATTCCGTAGATAGTACGTGCCCACACTTGAGAACCATCCCTACGAACAGCCACAACAGTGGGATTTCCTGCATAAAAACAGGAGCCATCATTATTACCAAAGATTAACCATAAGTTATTACTAACTTGTATCATTCCTGTAGGACACAATGAAGAAGTAGGATGTCTATACCAGTATGTTACAGATTGCATACTGGTTGTGTCAATAACTGCGAAACCAAAAGCATTTGAGCCGAAAGGACTATAAGAAGAAGCTTTAAACATTGTAAGAAACAAGGAATCAGAGACAAAAATGTGCCTTACAGTCCTGTATGAGTACGGCATTGAGAATTCCCACAACCTATTACAAACTCCGTTAGTATCTAACAGCATAAGCTCAACAGTTGCGTTACCTGCAGAACCAACACCTCCTATAAGGAAGAATTTATCAGAAGATACGGGAATTGGCTCTGTTATACTGGACGTATTAGATGGATGAGTAAACAATTTACGAGGATAACCCAGAGTATCAATAATGTATAAAAATGTTTTACTACAGACTCCATCTACATGCCATCCATTGAAGGCTATTAAACTACTATCAGAAATGTAATTGAATTCACCCCAGCTCACGTTTGTACAAAAACCAGGCTCTAACACAAAAGATGTGTCTATACTAAAAGAAGTGTTTAATAAGTTAAATTTTAATATACCTGGGGGATATGCACCTACTGGCGCAAAATAGTTCAACAATAAATACTTATCTGAATTTAATTTCATTATTCTATTTATACCTGTTTGATATGATGAATTAATTATTTTTGCCCAAGTGGCTTGAGAAAAACTCTTCTGATAAACAACAATTAACAAAGTGAAACTAAAAAACTTGCTAATTTTACCAATTAATCCCATTGTTAAATAGTTTACGTTAGTTTATTTTGCTAACTTATTGAATAGATGTTCATAAACTCAAACCAAAACACGTGTAGTTTATAAAGTTTGTAAGCAAGATAAGTTGATACAACACGCTGATTATTAGTCTTTAATAGACACAGAATAATAAGTTTTGATAGGTTTTATTTGGTATTATCAAATTCACGCGGTCATTCCTTTCACTTCACATTCAAGAGATTGACGTATGTTTAAATGTTAATTCCACTGAACTGTTAGTGTTTTTGCAGAATCAAAAGCATTACTTCTCTACCATGGTCAATATGTTGTTTTTCATAATATGTTGGAACAGACAGGGGTCCTGTGTTTGGGCGATGCAGGTCAAAGCGTTCATCCCGGTGGATGACTTGGAATCCCGAAAGGTCTTTTAATTGTTCTAAAGTGAATTTAAACAGTTGTGGCTCATCTGTTTTGAAAATAATTTTCCCTTTGGGTTTTAGCAGGTTATAATAGGCTTCAAGTCTGTTTCTGGCAGTGAACCGTCGTTTCTCGTGTTTTTTCTTTGGGAGTGGTTCTGGGAATTGTATCCATAATTCATCAATTGTTTCAGGGGGAAAGTATTCTTCAATTCGTAAGGCGTCATCGTGAATGAACAGAATATTGTTTATCTGCTTAGTATGTGCTTCTTTAGCACCGTGCCAAATCCTGTCTCCTTTTATTTCAATGGCAACGAATAGGTCCTGGGGGTTATCCAGTGCGTATTTTAATAACCAGTCTCCATGACCAGAACCCAGTTCCACTATGACTCTGTTAAATCTAGCTCTCAGGTTGTCAAAGACTTTCCTAAACCCTTCTGATTCTGTAAACACATTAGGTAGGGTATCCACTTCCTTGTACTTCTCTATTTTTCCCATGAGTTCAAAATTAAGGGCTGTCTTAAATTTGATGTATGCCAATTAGTGCTGGATTAGTGTTGTTGAGGAAAATATCGGGGCAGTGGTTTGTGTTAATTGGGCATCCGGGAGGTCCTTTTTATCGTGCTAAAAATAGGCATGTGTGGTCTATTCCTAAGGGATTGGTTGAGGAAAATGCAGATTATATAAGGGTTGCGAAACGAGAGACTTTTGAGGAGACAGGTTTGAATGTGTGTGGTCCGTTTATTCCATTGCCTCCGGTTAAGTACAGATCAGGAAAAACTGTTTATGTATGGGCAACTCTTGGTCCATCCCCTGAGAGAATCATTAATCCTCCGCCGTCTTCAAAATTTACTTTGGAATTTCCGCCGGGAAGTGGTCGCATAAAGGAATTCCCGGAAATTGATTTTATCAAATATGTATCATTCAAAGAGGCAAGGGAATTACTTGTCAAAGGACAATTGGGAATAATTGATTTCCTTGAATCAGAGGATGGAAGATTTGTTCTGGAAGCCATTGCTACATGGCAGGATTATAGTACGGAAACCACTTGTTATTCTCTTTTTACTTTTTAAGCAAGGTCTATCGTTCCACAAGCATTCTGAAGTCCACTATCTTAGCTCCGTCAGGGTATAGAAAAATTGGGTTAAGGTCAATATCTTTTATTTCTGGGAACACTTCCACGAGGTAAGCAAGGCGTAGCAGAATGTTTGCTAATGGCAATATGTCGTATGGGCGTTGTGTTCTGTAGCCTTTTAGTAGATTATATATTTTTAGGCTTTTAATCATTTCATTGGCAAACTCTTTTGTTATCGGAACCACTCCTGTGGCAATGTCTTTTATCACTTCCACTGCTGTGCCCCCTTGTCCCACTACCACTGAATGTCCCAGTTCAGTGTGAGAAATGCCAGCCATCATCTCATAAGCATCTTTTGTAGACTGTTGACTTTGCAGAATAAATGATATGTTTTCATATCCTTTTTCTTTAAGAGAATTTTTCATAGACACTGCTGCTTGCTTCAGTTCGCTAACGTTGTGAATATTTAACCTTATGGCTCCCACGTCTGATTTGTGTATTAATCCAGGGGCTTCTGCTTTCAAAACATAAGGAGCAGGCATATCAGCAGCAATAGAAAGCAATTGGTCTATATCATTTGTGAATTCTGTTCTGATAACTGTCAGTTTGAGGGCTTGTAGGATTTCGTAAGTATCTCTGGCACTCAGCCATCCTTCCTTGTCCGCAAGGGTTTCATTTATCTTTCTGAAATTCACATCGTCTATGAGATTATATGATTGATATGAATTTTTTTGAGCATGCTTGTATTCCAGCGCTTTTGCCAGTGCTTTGGCTACCTCATCAGGGAACGTGAATGTTGGTATAGGGAAAGGCTCTTCAAATAAGATGGCTGGAGGGTCGTCTTCTGAAAGGAACATAGCAACTAATGTCTTACAATGCCCACTGCTATGCATATTTTCCATTGCTTCTTTTAGTTTGCGAGCCACGTCTTCAGCCTTGGTCGTTAAGGGCGGAATGAATATTACAATTATAGCGTCAATGTTAGGGTCCTTGGCAACTGCCTCAACAGTTTTTCGGTAGTGTTCAGGAGTTGCGGAAGCAATCATATCCACTGGGTTGCCCACTGACGCCTCAGAAGGCAGGAATTCTTTGAGTTCTTCTTGTATTTCCCGAGATAGTTCAGGAACATTGAGCCCATTGTTTTCACAGGCATCGGTAACTAAAATTCCAGGACCGCCCCCATTTGTTATTATAGCGACTCTATTTCCATCCGGTAACGGTTGCTTAGTCAGTAATGTTGAGAGACCCATAAAAATGGGCAGGTCATTGACGGATATTATGCCTGATTGTTTAAAATAAGCTTGTTGAAGAATGGGCAATGATTTAAGTAAGGACCCTGTGTGTGAAGAAGTTGCCCTTAGTCCCGCACTGCTCTGTCCGCCCTTTAAGACAATAATGGGTTTTAGTTGTGATGCTTTCCGGGCTGTGAACCTTAGTCTCCTTGGCTGGTCAATCGTTTCAAGATAAAGTAGGATGGATTCGGTATCTGGGTCCTCTTTCCAGAGAGATAGCACGTCTGCAGTGCCCACATCGGCACGGTTGCCAACTGAAATAAAATGTCTAAGTCCAAGATTGAACATTGAAGATTTTTCCATGACTGCAGCTCCAAGTGACCCACTTTGTGATAGGAAAGAAACATTTCCGGGAACGGGGTCCCGGGCAAGGAATGTAGCATGGAACCGGATTGCTTCATCTGTATTGTCTATGCCCATACAGTTGGGACCAATTAGTCTCATTCCATATTGCCTGCATATCTCAACTAATTCCTGTTGATGCCTAATGCCTTCTCCACCCACCTCGGCAAACCCTGCTGTTATAACTGCTAGTGCCTTAACACCTTTCTCTCCGCATTGCTTAGCTACGGCAGGAACTATCCTTGCTGGAACAGTGATAATAGCCAAATCTATTTCTGCTGGTACATCTAAGATGGATGGATAAGACTTAATTCCCTGAACATAATCAGCTTTCGGATTAACAGGAAAGACTCCGCCTTTGAA
>JAJRPU010000005.1 GCA_024280615.1 Bacteroidota bacterium
CTTTCAAAGTGCATACTGTTTTGACAGACAACGGAAAGGAGTTTACAGATGCCTATTCAAGGGGAAGGAGGAAGCCAAGTGGTTTACATCCATTTGATGTAGCTTGCAAACAACTGGGCATTAAGCACAGACTAACTAAGCCCTACAAACCTCAAACTAATGGTTTAGTAGAGAGATTGATCGGAAAAATTGACTCTTATGTGGTCAAACAGTATAAGGCTCAATCTATTAATGATTTGTTTAACAAAATCGTTCAATTCTTAATTTGCTATCACTATACTTATCATTCTTCGTTGCAAACATCACCTATAGAAAAGCTAAGTCAATTATCCAAGAACAAGGACCCAGCAGAGGAATTTATTGGGAAACTAAAACAATTATATAATTATAATAGTTGTAATTGTAACGTCAATAAACTTTTAAGACATGAAATTTTGTTGTGTGTAGTGTGATAGGTATACAAATAATTTAACATGTATCATGTTTTAAGCACAAGGGAATGGCTAACCAATTAATGTTTTGTCAGATTCTATCTCACGCATCTGCAGGTTTTTGTATCTCCTATGTGTGCCCACCTCATGGAGAATGTAGATGGATTGAACACATCCCAATGGTGATGAGCACCGTCTAAATCAAAGGACATAGTGAAGAATTCTGTGTTACACGACCCTAATCCAATTGTCTTATGGGACCATACCGCTTCTTCAATAGTAGGAAGCCTCCAATCGTTGAATCCGCCAAGTGTTAGATTAATACATACTTCAGCACATTTATCCCAACTCATATGCATAGCTCCTGAACATCCAACTTCGTTACCTAGTGTATCTAAGTAATCGGTCCATTGTGGTAAAAATGAATAAGTAGTCGCGAGATTTTGCCATTGAGGCGGGTTTCCTGGACCTTGTGATACGAGGACTTGTCCAGAAACACCGGGATTGCCCCCAGGCATTAGAGCACCGCTAAATTGAACATTACCAACTATATCTAATTTTTCTGAAGGGGAGTTGGTTCCTATTCCTATTGAACCTTTAAAGTAAGAAGGTGATATGTCATCGCTATATATCGCCCAATAGTTAGGCTGAACATTATTAGCTGTTGAATTTATGTATACGCCTTGCCATTTGTTTACGGTGGCTTGTATGTTGCTTAGAGATACATATACCCCCACTGCTTCATTTATAGTAGCATTAGAATCATTGTAAATTAACGCTTGAACTCCATAAGCTTTTAACATCTGTGTTCTGTTGACTATTTCGCCTTGCATACTTATCGCTTTTTTGATAGGTTGACTATTTACTCTATTTTCAACCATTCCTCTAACTCCAATTCCTTCAATTATATTATTAGAAATGCCTCCTAAATTGGCGGTATCATTAACTACAAAGAAATAACCCCCCCTTACAAATCGTATATTTCCTCTTCCTCTATTCATGACTCCTGCGTATGTTCCGGCAGCAAATTTAAGGGTGTCTGTAGAAAGGTTGTTGTTTTCTATAATTGCATTCAGACCTATAGCTTCACCATTGTTGTTTATAGGACTATCCAGGCTGACATGTAAACCCATCCCCCTTATAGTTATAGGTTTGCCGCTTCCAAAGTGATGAATGTCCCCATAGTAAGCAAATAAACGGTCTATCGATGAATCAGAGTAGTTATATAAGTAAGCAGAGTTGGAAATAGCTCTTGACATTATTCGGGCATTCTTCCTTATTGCTAGATATGAATGAGCTCCTCTCACGTCAGTAATTTGCCCATTCGTTAAATCAACCAATTTATAAGATCCTATTATAGAGTTTGTATTGCCTGCTTTAATTTCCACTTTGTTAATGTTGCCTATTATGCGTTGAATAGAACCATTATAGTTTCCCGGTACAGACAAAATTAGTCGCTTACCATAAAAGTTAAGGTTTGATGCAGACGGGTTGACATGTATGTCATAACGTAGACCTATATCGGGCTGTGTGCTTCCAGTCAGTGTGTCAGTAAGGTGCAAGCGAGAGAGCGGCACACTTAACCCTACGCCGACCTTACCATCATTAAGAACTATAACAAAGGGAGTTGTTTTATCTTGACTTGTTAACTGTAAAATGGGGGAAGCATATCCTGATGGTATTTCAATGTGTAGTCTCGCGGTTGGAGCTGTTGTCCCTACGCCAACATTTTGTGCTTTTAAGTATATTGCCAGACAGGCATAAATAATGACCACTGCTATTTTTTTCATGGGTGAAATGATTTGCTCTCAAAATTAAATCATTAATCATATTGATTCTATTAGATCTGTGTGACAAAATATGCCCTAATTCCTGCTACTCGTGTTAATATGCGTGTATAGTTGTTTAGCATTTGAATGCTGAGTGCTATGTGAAATCTGAATACGTGAATGTGATAGGTAAAACTAATTTTATAACTTTATCCGTTTACAGATTAAATTCGGAACAACATTATAATACTCTAAAAAACAACTGCTATTAATCTATACGTATTAACAGTAATTAACGAGGAGGCTGGGGATACTTGTACCTGAATAGTATTACTTCCTGCCATTGCTGTTACAAAGCTGATTATACCACATGATTGATAGCTCCAACCAGAAGCACCTGTAACATGCGTTTGATATTGCCTACTTTCTACCAAGCTAGAGTTATGCAATAAGTCTACTGACACTGTCCCACCACCATCTGGAGTATAACAATCTCCATGTGCTAATACAAGAATCGGCTGTCCGTTTGTTAGACCCGGGATATTAACTGTTAAGGTGAAGTTAGATGAAGTAGGAGAAGCTAAAGTAGTGGTAAATATCTGAGGAGTTGTTGCATTAGGGGGAAGACCCCATGTTCCATCTCCTCTTAGAACCTGTGTTGAGTCTCCAGGAAAAGTAATTCCTTGGATATTTCCAATATTATCTGCGACTACGATGTTGCCTGTAAATGGCGAAGGAGCGTTGGGAATTGTCCTAACGCGTAAATTTCCATTTATGTCCAGATTTGTTGTGGGATTATTGGTTAGTATACCCACATTGCCTCCTTCTGTGATAACCATTAGTGTTTTAGAGACTGTGCCCGTGTCGTTTTCGCCATCATATCTGAAGTAGAAAGCCCTATCTGTGCTATTATTGTCAGCATCTATAAAAAAGAACATATCACTTTCCGCGGCTATGCCTCCCCTCTGTGTAAGAAGTATATCACTTTCAAGGAAACTGACGTTGCCGCTGCTTCTGACGTGAACGCCCCCGCCAACACTTAGTGTGGCACTGGGAGTAGTGTTCAAAATCCCAACTTTTCCATCGGCAGTTATTGTCATCCTAGGGGAATTCCGGGTATAAAACATTAAACTGCTATCTACCGATCCTATGTACTCTCCTTGAACACTACTATTTTGATTTTTAAATCTCATCCATACTCCATGGTAAGTAGGACTTTCTAATAAGAGAATAGTTCCGTTACCCATAATATGTAACTTATTTGCAGGAGCATTTGTGCCTATTCCCACATTTGTTCCGTTATCGTAGATGAGCGAGTTGCATAATTCTGTTCCGCTCCATTTTTGGACGTAGTTAGCCATTGGGGATGAGCATATTCCAGCTGCTCCCCCTGCCCCTACTGATTGCCATTGTGGTGGGTTACCGGGACCTTGAGATACTAGGACCTGCCCTGCTGTTCCAGCGTTTCCATTTGGCATGAGTGCTCCAGAGAACTGTATATTTCCTGCTACCTCAAGTATTTGAGAAGGTGTGTTTGTGCCGATGCCCACTTTCCCATCCGGTTGTACAATCAAGTAAGGAATAGAGCCGCCATCTACCTCAATTTTTAATAGAGGAGAAGTAAATCCTGTGGGAACAACAACATGCAAACGGGCAGAAGGGGAAGATGTACCAATACCAATATTTTGAGCAACTAATTCTACTTGACCCATGATGCAAAATAAAACTAATAATGCCCTTTTCATGACTACGCATTTTGCTTTCAAAATTATTATTGTTGAGCACATCAAATAATGAATTTGGGGTGACAAATTAATGGCAGTTCTATATGAATATTGCAAACATAATAAAACAATGTTTATTTTTGTTTTAATAATCCCATAATTAAAGAATAATTTAGTTGCTACTTGAGTCATACTTTGTTTTACAATTCAGTTGCACGCAAACTAACTTGAGCAATAGTGCAAAGGATCTGTAATTTGCATTAGAATATAGAGCATAAACATTTACTTCTTTATATGTACGTAGTACGGATTATTACAGGTGTATTGGTATGTGACATTTTGGGTATTTTCCTCATTGAATTAAATGTTTCTTTATTTCTTTGTTAATAGCCGTTAAAATAACAAATAATAGTAAGTATGCTTATTTTCTTATGCATCGGCAATAATATAGGTATGTAGTGGGGTAGTAACTTATAGCTGCATTGAAGGAGTTAAAACCCAAACTCTCTAATTAATCCATAGGATTTCGTCTAAGCCTAGTTTCTCAACAATGGTTCGTTGTCTTCGGGTCAAGGGACGGAAGTGCCAACCGTCTACCCACGGCTCCTTCCTTATTTTCCGTA
>JAJRPU010000093.1 GCA_024280615.1 Bacteroidota bacterium
CGATTTGAAGAGTTGAACAAACGCATCACATTCATGCAATGGCTGATAGTTTTGCTGTTCACTGCATATACAGGGATAGTTACGTTTGTAATAACCTATGTTATGCCGAATTTGTTAAAGTAAACAGAAATTGTTCAATAGTGTTATTAAGAGACGTCAAAGTAGATATGCTATATATGTAAAGGTGGCAGGGGCAAACGGAAATCGCTATGAGGCAATGTGGAATGGTGAAAATAGCATTCAGGGAGTTAGTGACGTCAAACATATAACCAACAGACGAATGCTAAGTTGATTTTAGTTCCCTCTCTGTGTCCTCTGAGTATAACTCTATGTAACACTGTGGTTTCTCAAAAAACACACTCTGTGTCCACTGTGGTTATAAAAAAGTAAATCTTACCTTTGTAATAAAACAAATACTATGACCACCAAAGCAGCCTTTTCCCTTCTGGCAGGAAATAATATATACGAAGAAGACCCAGTTATTGAACCAATTCTAAAACATTTGTGGGAGGATTATAGCGACCACGAGCAGGAACTGATTGAGTTTGGACAGTGGGCAGGAGATGAACTCATTCCAGCCTTGTGGCACTTGGATAATCACGCGCCACCTCAACACCTTTATTTCACACCCCTTGGGGAACGTGCTGACCAAATCTGGATTAGTCCACTACAAAGGGATTTGATGAATAAACTCAATGAATTTGGAATCAACAGTGACCCGCACAGTTCGGATTCTTTAATATATCATTACGCTCTTGGATATTTGCTTTCCGATGCAGGACTCTATTGCATATTCACTTTGACAAATCAAGTCGCCATTATTCTTTCAAAATATGGACCGTTCAAAGAAGAGGTGCCATACATATCTGGTGCCCAAAAGCCATATAAATATGGAGCCACTTTCTACACTGAAGTAACCAGTGGCAGCGACCTGTCTAGGAATCAGACCATTGCCCGCAAGGACGGAGTAAAATGGCTACTCACAGGCGAAAAATATTTCACAAGTAATGTAGGGATTGCCGACTATGCTTTGGTAACTGCATTTGAAGAAGGAGCAGAACGACACATTAAAAACCTTCGGTTGTTTGTTGTTCCACGATATAGAGAAGATGGCAGTCCTAATTACGTCATCCGAAGGCTAAAGCCCAAAATAGGCTCCCGGCTTGTCCCAACCGGAGAAGTTGAACTCAAAGACAGCGAAGCATATCCCGTGGGCGACCTATCCCTTGGAATTTATTATACTGTTGAGAGCCTTATGTATGCCAGACTGTCTAACTCAGTGGCATCAATGGGCTTGGCAATGAAGGCATATCTGGAAGCCAAGAAGTTTGCCGAACAACGCATCACATTTGGAAAGCCAATCATTAAACACACCTTGCTTGCTGCCGAATTTGATGAATACTTAGACAAGTTGAGGAGAGGAGTGCTGTTAGGATTTTTAGCCGTTGCGGAGATGGACAAGTGCTGGCAGGTGAAACCACCTTATAATGAGCAGTATCTTTATGCAAGACTTTTAACGCACATAGCCAAAAACAGAACTGCTGAACTGGCAATAGACATCACGCAGTGGGCAATAGAGGTCTTCGGAGGAATCGGTGTCCTTTCAGAGTTCATAGTTGAGCGATGGCATCGGGAAGCCCAAGTGGCAATCATCTGGGAAGGAACAGCACACATACACGCCCTTGAAATGGTTGAAACAATAAGGAGGAAAAAAGCCGGTAGACTGCTCATTGCAAGACTAAAAGGCATTGCCAACTCGGAAGACCTCGTCAAAGCGGAAAAAATCATATCCTTCATTGAATCAGGAGATGCAGAAGAGGTTATCCGTAAAAGTCGGCATCTGCTCAGGGAACTGGCAGTCATAATTGAAAATGCTTACCTAAGTCAGATTTTTTAATCTCATTATGCATTATATTTAGCCCAAAAGTTGGGCTATGCCGGCAGTGAAAAGACCTAAAAAGGAAATTCCAGATTGGTTAAGACCACGGGCACAAGGAGAATGCGAGTTCCACAAAAATCCAACGCTGAACAGGATTGCCAGAACACCCATCTGGCTGCCTTGGGCAGTCTATCTGCCAATTATTGCTGTAATTGTCGGATTTGCCATTTTTAAAGTTCAAATGAATGTTTGGAGTGTCATTGCCCTTTTCCTGCTGGGTTGGTTCGCTTGGACACTTACTGAATACGTAGTCCATCGCTTTCTGTATCACACCGAAACAAAATGGGAGTGGCTACGTCGCATCCAAGACAGAGGGCATGGAATCCATCACAGGCACCCTAAAGACCCAAATTGCCTCGCTATGCCTCCAATCGTTAGTATATTCCTCGCTGCCGGATTTTTCGCCCTTTTCTACTACCTGCTAAAAGAACTGGCTTTCGCCTTCTATGGAGGCCTCGTGTTCGGATACCTTATGTATCTATTGTTCCACTGGGCTCAACACAGACTGCCCAAACGAGACGTGCCTAAGTTCCTGCAACCACTCTGGGAACATCACGTCATCCATCACTACAAGGACCCAGACGTCAACTTCGGAGTTAGTAC
>JAJRPU010000094.1 GCA_024280615.1 Bacteroidota bacterium
CATAACCAATGCAGACACCTCTTGAAGGTTCTCCCGCAGTTCATAGGGGATTTTAAGCCACTTTGTTGTGTCGTCAATGGGTTTTCCGTGTTGCAATAACAGAACAACGTTGCTCCCTATGGTGTTTATAGCGAACCACTTGGGACGAAGGGCAAGCACCACTCCTAACTTAGAGAAATCAAACGCAATAGGGCTATACATAGAAATAACCTGATGATTATAGCGGAATTTAGTTGGGATTTGCAAAATATCTATTGAATACGTGTCCAGTTGGGTAACAAACAAAGAATCTGCATCAGGAACAACATATAAAAGGGTTCTGGTCTGTGGAACATAAGTAACCAGCCTATTAGAAGCGGAATAAATCCTGCCGTGCAGAAAAGCAGGGACACTCCCGAATCGTGCAAAATCCATACTATTGAGATTAATTCGTGCGTAGGGGCTATAGCGACCTCCGTCAATGTGTCGCCAGTATGAAACACTTGCCACAAGCAAAGAGTCATCAACTAAAAGGCTTCTTACGGATGCATAAATGTTTCCTCCATACAACAATGTTTCCACTTCACAGGAATTCAAATCAACGCTTAAAATCAGACTATCCGAGATTTTCAGCAGATAAAACCTGTCTTTGCCCTCAACAACCATATATTTCAAAAATTCTATATTATTGCAATTAAATGTATCCAGACGTATCTCCTTATCAGTCCACATAAGTCTAAATAAACTATGCTTATTAATGTTGTTTGCAAAAATTATTGAAGTATCAGAATAGCCTTTAACATACCAATGGAAATTTCCACTGTAACTGGTCTTGAATTCCTGTAATAACTTTAATGTTTTAACCTGTTTGGAATTGTTTTGCCAATCGTTGATGGCATTCCACCCTATAATTAGCAGTAAGAGACCAATTGGCAGTGCAAGGACTATGCGTGTAAAGAACTTATGCCAACTCTCTTGCGTCATAAATAAAAGTCAAAAACTATTTCCCTGCCTTCTGTTGGCAGTAGCATACAACCTGCTTCTTCTTTTTGTTCTTTTCGCATTTGGCTACATACCCTTCGTCGCACCATACCTCGCAGGACACCATTCCAAGCATCACCTCAGCCCTACAATATCTTTCACTGTCTTCAGGCTTTTTATTACCTGTAAGCACCACTAAGCTCAAGGCAATTACAGACACTGTGGCAAAGAACCAAAATCCGCCATTGACTTTATTTCTCATCGCACTTCCATTTAAAAGGTTTAATCTTGCAATAGATAAAATTACAAATCTGTGCCACTCCTAATACACTCTGTGATACTTTGTGACCTACTCCACAGGTTTAAACCGTGCGGTAAAGAATCTCAGGAATGGCGGTTCATAAGTGAATTCCAAGCCTTTCAATTCGTGCCTTCGGTTATACACTCCCACCACTGACTCAACCACCTGTTCCATGTGTTCGTTTGTGTATACCCTTCGTGGAATAGTCATTCTGACCAGTTCAAGGGCAGGCTTCCTATTTTCTCCCGTTTCTGGGTCTCTACCTGCCGACACAGTTCCTCTCTCCATTGTTCTAACACCTCCCTCCACATAAATCTCGGCAGCGAGCACTTGGGCAGGGAACCTGTCCTGTGGAATGTGTTCCATGATTGCTTTGGCGTCCAGATAGACGGCGTGTCCACCAATCGGTCTGACAATAGGGATTCCTTCTTCAATAAGACGATTGCCAAGATATTGAACCTGTTTTATCCTGCTTGCAAGGTATTCATAATCAGTCATTTCCCTGAGTCCATAAGCTAGGAATGCAAGGTCTCTTTCGGCGAGCCCGCCGTCATAGGCTGTTCCGTCAACAACTGGAATGTGTCGCCGTATCCAGTCGTAGATTTCGTAATCTCTGATGAGCAATAGTCCGCTAATGTTTGTCAATGGGTCTTTCTTGGCACTTATTGTAGCGGCATCTGCATAAGAAAGCATTTCTCGGATAATGTCTTTGATTGACCAAGAGGCGAATTATGGTTCCCTTTCCTTGATGAAATAAGCGTTTTCTGCTATTCGCGTGGCATCAAACACGATTTTAATACCATATTCATCTGCCACTTTGCGAAGCCGTCGCAAATTCTCAATAGAAACCGGTTGTCCTCCTGCCATGTTAACATTTGCCTCAACGCATATATAGGCTATCTTATCAGCACCTTGCTCCTTAATGAATTCTTCAATCCGCTCAACGTCAAGATTCCCTTTAAAGGGATGCTCCTTAGATGGGTCGTGTGCCTCAGGAATAATCATATCCACAAAAATTCCACCTGCAAATTCCTGATGGAATCGTGTGGTTGTGAAATACATATTGTTTATGACATACTGATTGGGTTTTATAAGTGTTTGACTGACAAGGAATTCAGCTTGTCTACCCTGATGAGTGGGAATAAACAAGTCAAATCCAAACACGTCATAAACCGATTCTGTCAAATGTTCATAAGCATCTTTCCAGTCCAGTTCAATAGCCTTTGACCATTGGTCATCGCTCATTGCCGAGGTGCCACTGTCCGTCAACAGGTCAATATAAACATCTTCGCTTTTCAAAAGAAACGTATTGTATCCCGCTTCTTCAACGGCTTTCCTGCGATAGTCAGTGCTCCTGTGAATAAGCATTTCAACTCCCTTGAAGTTATATGGAAATCCTTCAAATTCTAAGACTTTATATCTGGGCAGTGAAGTGGCTACGAAAGATGCACTTTCAGATGGATTATAATGCACCTCTTCTGAATCCATTTCCAGCACAGGCAATTCCTGACCTGCCACATATTCCAATACCTTCAAGAAATAATCAATGTGTTCACGGGTATAGCGACGGGCAGGGAAGTTCAGGTAAAGATGGGAATTAGTTGCCCAACCTCTCACCTGTCCACTTAAAAACAGTGCCAAATTAAAAGCAAAGGGTTCCCTCACAGACAACTTCCAACTCCTGCCTGTCCATTCATAAGGAATTCCCAACGAATCAAGTTTTGATGATATGTAATCTATCTCTTGCAGACGCCATCTCCACTGGTCAACGTTGTTTTCAAGCATTAACAACCCTTCGGCAATAACCTCCATATCCCTACCAGAAAGCCCGCCATACGTATGCAAGCCCTCAAAGGAAACAACCCAGGTCTGGAATTTCCTATATATGTCTTCACTGCCAGTAATGATAAGTGCCCCCACATGAGAAAACAGTGCCTCTGGACAGGACACAATCAGAACATCAAATTTTTCAAGCCACTCTTTTACAGGAACTCCTTTCTCAAACGCCAAAGGCAACACACCTGTTATGTTGACAACTTTAATCCTACCAGAACCAACTTCAGAATCCATATCCTCCAGAGAAGCAGGGACGAAATACAACAAATCAGGGTTGTCAGATTCTGGAATGCCAAAGTAGTCCCTCAAAGCATCAAACGAAATAGTTGGATTAACTGTCTTTACGGACTTGGGCTCAAGGGCTCTGAAAAGCAAATGCTCTGCTCCACGCTCGGCATGAGTGGGAACAACATAGCACTGTCCAAACCACCTGTTTAAGATATCCCAAATCTTAAGGAAATTCTTACTTCCTGCATACGCCTCATCGCCCTTAAACAATGCAGCCCACTGTTCCTCATGCATAGCCTGATGGGAAGAATCTCCAAAATCAACAAAGATATTATTTCCAGAAAGCAGATTGACATTATAAGACACTGAACGAGCCCTGTTCAATCGCTCCGAATAATCCAACCTCTCCGGGTAAAAAACTATTTTGCCTTTATACGGTTGAGACCTCATAAGCATCAAATTTTTTACAAAGTTATTGCTTTCACTTACATAGACTTGATGACTAAAAACACAAGAATTGCATCAAATACCAGTACTACCCCTGGTATCTTTATATTGTTTTCATTGATGACCTCCAATGCATAGAAACCGTACATTCATCAAGACCAAATCCAAGGTATCTGAGCCACACGCCATCATAATAACTTCTTAAACCTTTCGTAAAAGAGCCTTTTTTCTTCATATTTCATTAAAAAATATTCCCCAATAATAGCATTTCAAACATATCCTAAAATTCTAAGCATTGATTGATTGTCCTGATGCTTCGCAAATAAAGAATGTTTGAGTTCCCCTGTCATTGGGTCCTTATCAACTATAACATATTGAGGCGAAGGGATAAGACAGTGCTTTATCCCACCAAATCCTGAAAGGGCGTCTTGATAGTGTCCAGTGTGCAAAAATGCTATATACAAAGGTTCATTCTTGTCTAAGATTGGCAAATAAACGTTATTTAAATGCACTTCAGAATTGTAATAGTCATAAGCATCACAGGACAGCCCCCCAATGTTGACTCTTTTGTATGGGCTTTTCCATTTGTTAACAGGAAGCAAAATAAATCGTTGGTCCATTCCCCAAGCATCTGGCAACGTGGTCATAACCGAATTGTCAATGAAATACCAAGTTTCAGTGTCATTCTGAATTTTTTCTCCTATTACTTTGAATATATGTGCACCGCTTTCGCCAACCGTAAAGGTTCCGAATTCAGATACTATGTCTGGTTCAGGCAGATGCTCAGCAAGTGTTCTGGTTTTAATCTGCGAGACAATCTCATCAATAATTTCCTCATAGTCATACTTAAATCCTAATGAATTTCTGACAGGAAAACCTCCGCCAATATTAAAATATCGCAAAGACGGTTCCAGATTCTTTAAGGCAATATACATATTCAATGCCTTGCTAAACTCACTCCAATAGTAGGCACTGTCTCTAATGCCTGTGTTTATAAAGAAGTGAAGCATGACCAATTTAAACTTTTTGTTGTTCGCTATTTTTTCCTTATAGAATGGGATTATCCAGTCCCAGCGGATGCCCAATCGGGACGTATAGAATTCAAAAGTTGGTTCTTCTTCTGCAGCAATACGGATTCCGATTTGCAATGGTTCGTCAGTGTCCAAATCCATATAGTATTCCAGTTCTTCCACGTGGTCAAGGACAGGGATAATGTTTTTAAATCCTGCCTTGAAGAGCTGTTTTATTCTCTGTGCATAGTGCGGCGGCTTGAATCCATTTGCAATAATAATTATCTCCTCTGGATTTATCATTCCTTTTCTTGCCAGATATTCCACAATGTCAAGGTCATAGGTGTAAGAAACCTCAATATGGGCTCCATTCTTTAAAGTCTCCTTCAATGTAAAAATGAAGTGATTGCTTTTAGTGCAATAGGAATACACATAATCACCTTTGTAAGCATATTTCCGAAATGCTCTTGTGAACCACAGTCTGGCTTTCTTTATCTGCTCACCTATTTTAGGTAGATAAAACAGTCTTATTGGCGTGCCATAAATTCGAACCAACTCATATAGATTAATCCCATTGAACAACAAATGTTCGCCGTCTATATCAATTCCCTCTTGCGGGAAATCAAAAGTCGTGTCAATCAGGTCAAAGAAGGTTGGATGGTTCATAGTGCAAAAATAATCTACTTCCAATAAGGAATGACATATTTATCTCCTTACTCTTCTCTTTCCTCTGGAATACAGGAATGCCACAAAAACCAAGAGTGTTCCAAAGAGAATAGCTAAGCCCACAGAAACAGCATATTTCATATTACATTGGTAAGGTAATTCACCAAGTATTTTATCAACTTCCAAACTTGATGCAGCAGGCAAATCTATCTTTACTAAGGAAGATGAAAGAGATTGCAAATTCTGATGCTCCAACTCTATTATCTCAAGACATTCATTGTAAAGCTCCTCCTTATCAATGTCAACTATGTTTTTATATTCTAAGGTTGCTATAAAGGCAGAACTCTTACCCTCCCTGTCATAGTCCCCATACTTTTTATAAAACTTTCTGAGAGCCTGCAAGTACTTTGCCAGAGAATCTTGTGTTTCCTGTGTTTTCTCAAGTTCACTCTTTGCCCTCCAATACCTAAATTCATTGTCCCAGAAAGCTCCCTTTAAAGTAAAGTTTGTCATTGAAGTGTCCACTTGTCTATTCAAAGCTCTTGCTGAGTCCAGTATTTGCACAATAGACATTTTCAACTTCTTTATTAATTCCATGTTATGACCTTGCTCCCTATTCTCTACTAGATTTAAAAATAACGAAGCAATATTTGTTTTTATAATATTTCTTCTATACACAAGTCTTTTCCTTTCGACATCAGATAAGCGTCCCGAATCTTTCTCCAAGACAATGTTCGCAAGCATCAGTGCTTCATTAAACTGTCTTAACGCTAAATCTGGACGCTCCAAAATCATATAAATAACCCCAATGTTTATATTCAATGGGACAAGTCTTAAAGTATCTTTAATTAGATATTTCTTTGCCATAACATAGTATCTTAAAACCTCATCATACATTTTGACTTTAACAAGCACCGTAGCCATATTGGTAAGAGTTATGGCGGCAAAAGTGGAATCTCCTATTGAATTAAACATTTCATAAGCCTCTTTATAAGCAAGAAAAGAGCTAATGTAATCGCCCAGATAGTATAAGCACGAACCGTATCCCTGATTGACAGCTCCGATCATCCATTTGTAGTGATGCTCTGGGACATTCCCACTATATTCTTCCTCAATTTTATCCAGCAGTTGCTTTGCCTTACTAACACAGGTGACATGCTTTCCTTCAAAAACAGAGCGACTATAAACCGCCATAAACTCAAGAACTTTTTTTACATAATCCGGCACTTGCAAAGTATCAAGAACATTTTTAATTTTTATGCTATCACTTGCATATTTAACCATCAGTTGATAACCTCTATTGAACAGCTCAATATCTCTTTTAATAGATTGAGTGTCTTTTGCAAAAGCAAAGGATAAAAACACTAAGAACACTTGTAATATAACCGATAGTAGTTTGAGCCGTTGCTTTACCATCAAAATTTTTTTACTTCTCTCCCTTAAACACAACTGCATTATTCTCTGTTTCTTCAAGGTATATTTCTAAATCAAATTTATCTGGGATTAAGTTTCTCAATCGTCTCCAGAGGACTCTGGCAAGGTTTTCAGTGGATGGTTGCAAACTCTGAAACTCCGGAACATCAAGATTTAAATTCTTATGGTCAAAATCTTTTAACACTTCCCTTATTATCTGCTTGAGTTCAGACAGATTCATAACGAACCCAGTTGTTGGGTCTATCTCCCCAGTAACTCTAACTTCCAGAAGATAGTTGTGTCCATGATAATTCTTCCAAGAGCATTTTCCAAAGACTTCTCTGTTTTTGTCGTCGTCCCATTCTGGGTTAAACAACCTGTGAGCGGCAGCGAACCTCTCCCGCCTAATAATCGTTGCTTTCATAACCTTGAAATTACTTAATTTCAATTTTATGAAGGACATTAGGCTTAGTGTACTACCTCACGAATATGTATCAGACGAACTTCGCAGACACGTGATTAATAGAAGAGACAGCGGGACTTTCTTGTTGATTGGCGAAGATGCCCTTCCTTATGCTTTTGCTTTCGCACGGGCTTTGTTGTGTGAGTCTCCTGTTGAAGGGGACGCCTGTGGGTCCTGTCCAACGTGCAAGAAAACACGGAAAATACTGCATGCTGACTTAGTTTGGATAGTGCCTTCCGGAAAAGTAGAATCCATTAAGAAAGAGAAGGAAACGGGTCCTGAGGGAATGGCACTACTCATGGAAAAATGGGCGTCTGCCTTTAGGAAGAATCCTTTTCTAAGATATGAGGACTGGGCAGCAGAATTGAAAATCAAAAATCTTCACCTCCCCGTTGCTAATCTTCGTTACGCTATTGAGCAAATACACTACCGCCAATATGAAACCCTCCGAAAAGCCATTATCATTTGGGGGGCGGATTTAATGGGTACAGGCGGAAACATAATGCTTAAGACTCTGGAGGAACCCCCCAAGGACAAATTCATCATTCTTGTAGCACGCAACAAATCAAACATTTTACCCACAATCCGCTCAAGAAGTATAATCGTTACATTCCCCCCTCTCTCAGAAGAACAGCTAATAACCTTCCTGTCTTCTCAAATGGACATATCACCAGAGGAAGCTGTTACGGTCTCCGAATGGGGACGTGGTTCAATAAGCCTAACACTATCCTTGATTAAGGAAAACAGTAGGATTGCTAAGGGCAGGGCAATTGAACTTTGGAACATTATTAATCAAAAGGGACCAGAGTGGCAGTTGTGGATAAACGCCTCCACTGAAAAAGTTGACAGCATTGCCACTGTGAAGGAAATTGTTAAATGGATTCTCACAACTGTTGACCCACAATTTTCCCATCTGGGTCCCAAACACCTGCGAGTCCTTTCACAACCACAACCACTGAAAGAAATAATTGCTCTTGTGGAAGACGCACTATACTCACTTAACAGAAATGTTAATCCAAAACTAACTTTGCATTACTTACTTAATAGGCTTCATGAAGTATATAAGAAATACGTTGATAACTAATGCTTTGGTAGCACTGTTGTGGGCTTGTCAGTTCTTTTCGTCCGGATATGTGTATTTCCAATGGCACGAATTCACTGACCGCACTTGGCGTTTGCATGACACATTGACATTTAATATTGTTGTAAGCGACACGTCCAGAACTTTTGACCTTGTGGTTACAGTTTCTGCAACAGATGATTATCAATGGCGAAATCTAATTACCCAGATGATAGTTGAATATCCTGATGGCTACAAAGAACAACGACTGCTCAATCTTCCTCTGTCCTCAGACAAAGGTTTCTGGTACGGAAGGAAAGTGTCAGGATTCCACGAGATAGAGGTTCCTCTTGGGGAAATAAAATTCTCAGAAAAAGGAACCTACTCCTTTCATTTATTCCATTGGATGAGGGAAGCCGAGATAAAAGGGATTGCCCGAATAGGACTAGCCCTGAAGCCCATCTTAAAAACAGATGACCGTGAATAAAAAAGCATTTTCAGGAATTCCTAATCTAAAAGTAACAGATAACAGTTTCGTGTTAATTGCAGGACCATGTGTTGTGGAAGACGAAGAGATGCCACTCTTTGTTGCTAGAAAACTTAAAGAGATAACCAGCAAACTTGGAATACCCTTCATTTTCAAAGCATCTTACAAAAAAGCAAACAGGACCTCAGCAGATTCATTTATGGGAATTGGCGATGAGAAAGCTCTCAAAGTATTGGACAGAACAAGAAAAGAGGTTAACGTTCCTGTCTTAACTGACTATCATACGCCACAGGAAGCATTTTTAGCAGCGCAGTATGTTGATATCCTGCAAGTGCCTGCATTCCTCGCAAGGCAAACAGAACTCATTCAAGCAGGGGCTCAGACAGGAAAACCGCTTAACATCAAGAAAGGACAATTTATGTCTGGTGAAGTAATGAGACATGCAGTGGAAAAAGCAAAGCGAGCAGGAGCTACCAAAGTGTGGCTAACTGAACGGGGAACTTTCTTCGGGTACAATGACCTTGTAGTGGATTTCCGCAATATCGTAATTATGAAAAAATATGGCGATGCAGTTGTTTATGATTGCACTCATTCTGTTCAACAACCTTCCCTCCCACAGGGATTTAGCGGTGGACGCAGAGAATTCGTTTTACCATTAGCACGGGCAGCAATTGCAATAGGTGTTGATGCCCTCTTTATGGAAGTGCATCCAGAACCAGAGAAGGCACTGTCGGATGCCCCTTCGCAACTCCCTCTCGCTCAAATTGAACACGTTCTGCAGGAACTGCTTCACACTTTCAAAGCACTAACGCTAACCAGAAAAACCTAATAGTAAGATAAATTCTATTCTCAAAACGTCTTGAACTACTCATCTAATTCCAGAATGTCCTCCTTTAAGAAAGGAAATGCAGTGACTAGATAATCAATAACTTCATCTCTAATATCAGCACTGACCCTTTCATAAATAGTTCTTTTCAAAGCCCTCCTAAATGCTTTCAATGCCCTTCTGTTCCATGGGTGAACTCTAACTTCTATCAGGGTTTTAATGGTGTCAATGCCAGCCTTAATAACCTCAATATTGTTTGTTTTTAAATAAGTCCCGAGAGATGGATATAGCCAATTCCAAATCCAATAGTCATGGGCAAAGTGCCACAGTCCAGTAGTAACCCACTCAAATACCCCATCCTGATTATAGAAATATTTATTAACCAACCAGATTGCATCGTCCCATACCACATGGGAAGTGTCTGAATACGTCCATTCTTGAAGGGCTTTCCATGCATTGACGGTATCTAACCTTGCCCACTTCTCAACCCATTCTAGTTTCACAGAGGGATATTTTTCTTCATAAAACTGCTCTACAATAAAGTCTTCATCAACGGCATGGTGTGGCAGATACGAAACAGCTTGTTCCCTCACACTGTATGACATGTCCTCAGTAGCAATCACTCTTAGTGTATCATAAAAAAACTTCTTATGTTCTTTGTTCTCATTAACAAATCTGTTTATATGAACTATTGCGTCATTTCTGTTCTTATAAAATGGGTCTTTCAATGCAAGCCTAATCAATTGCATTGCAGTAGTCGAATCATATTTGGCAGATTTTGTGAATGCGGTTCTCTTAACTATGGTTCTTCGTGCTATGGCAGGTAACTCGTAATCAGACAGAATGGCTTTAATCCATTCTTCCGGCATTCTATGTTCTATCTCTCCAACCAAAACATAATTAGGGTCTAACATTGCATAAACAATATGTTGTTGAAAGGGGATAGAAACTATGGCAAGAGTTTCCGCAGGAATGACTATGTTTTTATAAACCTTCCCTTTCTCTGTTTGTATAACAATCGGCAGTTTTAGCTCCCACGGTTCAATGCCCTCAGGAACGGTTCTCTGTTTGACTTTCACTATTAGAGAAGAAGCAGTTGTAGAATAATCTACTTCAAGTACAGGGTGTCCCTCCTTGTAATACCAATCCATGAAGAAAGGACGCCAATCCAAACCAGAAACATCTTCAAAGGCAAGACGTAAATGTTCAACCTCTGCACTACCATATTCCCTAATTTTCAGATAGTGGGACAGAGAGGCAAAAAAAGCAGAGTCACCAGCCAAGTAACGCAAGTAGTTTAATATGGCTCCCCCTTTGTTGTATGAATGGGCGTCAAACATATCATCTCCCTGTTCATAGTGGAAGAACACAAGTGGACGCGTATGCCCTGATTTAGCATTCCATATGTATCCAATAAGTGCTTGCTCTCGTAACACATCTGCAGAATCTCGTCCATACTTATATTCATACCAAAGATATTCTCCATAATCAGCAAACGATTCGTTAAGGGTTAGATGAGCCCAGGATTCGCAAGACACAAGGTTTCCAAACCAGTGATGAACCAATTCATGAGCCACAATATGCTCAATAGTTGATTCCATCAAATCTGTTTCTGTTTTATAAGCACCCGCACCAAAGAGTACTGAAGTGGTGTTTTCCATAGCTCCAGCAGTAAAGTGATAAACCCCTATCTGTGCATATTTATCCCAAGGATACGGATATCTGAACAATTTAGAGAAATATGTGAGCATTTCTCTCGTATGAGGAAATATTCTCTTTGCCAGAGGCGCATATTTGGGGAATAGATAATAACTAACTTCTTTTCCATTCCACGACGTATCAATCACTTTTTCGTAAGGACCAATAGCTACAAAGATGAGGTAGGCAGCATGGGGCTTGTCCTGAGCCCAGCAATCTGTTCTGGTGCCATCTGGATTGATTTGGGTCCATTGCAGGGTCCCATTACTTAAAGTAACAAATGAAGTGTCATCCACAGTAATACATATATGTTGTGTTAAATGCTGATTTGGTTTGTCAATCAGTGGCAGCCACCAAGAATTCCATTCTGTTTCTCCTTGTGTCCAGGCGTGTGGTGGCATCAATGGGTCCTTGCCAAGTGGATTGATGAAATAGAATCCACGGTCTCCAGCAACTGCCCTCCCACTAGTGTCAACGGGTGAAAAATTATTCTTGTATTTGATTTTAATCACCAGTGTGTCGTTCTTTTTGAAAGTGCGATTAAATTTAAATTTTATGTGCCTTTCATCGTAATCATACTTAAAGCCAACATTCTGGGGACTTATCATTTCTATTGTATCAATTGTGAATTGTCTGGCATCAAGGATTAAAGAATCCATCGGATAGAAATGTGTTACCAATGTCAACGTGGCTTCGCCGAAAAGGTCTTGTGTTTTAAAGACCGGATGGATCTTTGCATCAATGTGAACTAACCGCCATAGAGTCGGGGCAGTTTCTTGATAGGGACCACTTTGATCTTCAACGCTATCCACCGTGGGATTATAAACAGTTATTGAAACCTGTGGTTTCTGAACTTTTCTTGGCGGGTCGCAACGCCACAAGAGCAACAATCCTAAGGTTAATAGCCCAATTCGTTTAATCACCCGAATACTTTTTTAAAGGTTTTTGTAAGCACATCTTTCAAGACTGCAACATCTTCCTCAGAAATAGTCAATGGTGGTCTGAACCTGATTGCCTTGATTCCAGACTGCAAAAGAAGGGCACCTTCGTCAAGGGCAGTACTAATAACTTTGTTCCTCAATTCAGGGGAAGGCAAGTCAAACGCAATGAATGTTCCTCTACCACGGATATTCCTTAAAGGAAATTCTTGTGATAATTCAAACAAAACATCCATGATTTTCTTTCCTATCCGTGCATTGTGTTCCACAAGATTCAATTCTTCTATGGTTTGCAAAATCTTCGTTGCCCTGACCATATCCACCAATGAACCGCCCCACGTGGAATTTATCCGACCCTTCACATGGAATACATTATCAGGCACCTCATCAACACGTTCGCTAACCATTATTCCACACACCTGCATCTTTTTGCCGAATGCAATAATATCAGGCGAGACGCCGAAATGCTGGTGAGCCCAGAATTTGCCTGTTGCCGCAACTCCTGTTTGAACCTCATCAAAAATTAGCATTGCTTCGTTTTCATCAGCCAATTCACGAAGTGCCTTGAAAAACTCTGGTCTGAAGTGATTATCTCCCCCTTCCCCTTGAATAGGTTCAATAATTATAGCACATATATCATCCTTGTTTTGCCTGAAGGCTTCTTTCATCTCCTCAATAGCCTGTTTCTCAAGTTGCTCAACTTCTTCCAGATGGTCTTCTAACGGAAAAGTTATCTTGGGATTAGTAATTCTTGGCCAGTTGAATTTAGCGAAATATTGAGTTTTTTCCGGGGTTGTATTAGTTAAAGAAAGCGTATATCCACTTCTGCCATGGAAGGCTTCTCTAAAATGCATTACTTGATGTCCTCGCTCTGTTCTATAGCCCTTCTGGAAATTCTTTCTAACTTTCCAGTCCATAGCGACTTTAAGGGCGTTTTCCACGGCAAGGGCTCCCCCTGCAATGAAGAATAAATACTTAAAGCCATCTGGTAAGGCAACTCGCTCAAGGGTTTCCAGAAAAGTAGCCATCTGAACAGTATAGAAATCGGAATTAGAAGGATTTGTCAGTGCCGCTATCTCTAAATGCTTTCTGAATTCAGGGTCATCGTAGGCTTCGTGATTATGTCCAAGGGCAAGCGTGGCAAAAAAACCAAACATATCAAGGATTCTACGACCACTTATGGCATCATACAGATAAGTTCCCTTGCTTTTTTCCAAATCAGGAATTATTCTATAGCCCTCAATAAGCATGTGTCTGCCAACAACTTCAAGAACTTTCTCTGGCGGAACAGTAATTTTATACCGCATATAGCTTTTATTTGGTTTTTGATTACAGCAAACATAGAGCAAAAGGTATAAACGAAATATCTTTATTTGTTCAGCTGTTCTCTCATATATTCGCTAATTTCCTTACGAGTTCCGTCTGGAAGCATTACATAACATCTACTTGTTGGTTGTTCACTTGATTTAGGAATGTTATCGCATACAACTACAGATCCTTCAGGTAATAAAATTCTATTTATTAATGCATAGTATTGATACTTTGAAATTTCAACGGTATCAAAGTGACACTGCAAAGGTTTCTCCTCTTCAATTTTTCTAGCTGGGCATGAAACAACAATTCTGTAATACTTTCCCCCTTTTTTATAAATATGTTTTTCTGGCTTTTTTAAAGACTCATTCACAACTGTATCATCTTTATTATCTAAAACATAAACATAGACAGTATCGTACCTGCATTGCATTTGCTCCTGCAAATTTTTCATTGGTTGTGGACAAGACACGAACACTCTATATTTTTGATGCGTCTGCGCTTTTAAACTTATACTAAATGTAATTACAAAAAAAATGTATAGATAAAATATTATTGGCCTTATCCTGCTCATCATCTAATGATTTTGACAATCAAAGTAGTTCCTCCATAATAAGCTCCTGATAAAAATTTAGCATAACAGCCTGCGTCCCAATATGAATCATATTGGGCTTCCACAATAAACTGCCTGGTTACATTAGAGGTTACAGTAAATGCTCTTATTATGCTCCAATTGTCTCCCCTATCAACATGGTTTGGTCCAAGGCCTCCTGTGCTCCAATGCACACACTCATAAGTATAGCCTCCTCCCAAATCTGTCAATCCTGTGTATGAATCAGGAACAACTCTGATATGGGCACACGCAGCTCCACAGTCTTGATAAAAATTATCCGGTGGCGAACAACTTGTAGAAGGTTGAATTTGTCCCATAGCTATTAAAACAACCGAATCACCAGCTAATAACGTTATATTGCCAGTATTAATAATCTGAGTAAAAGCACTTGTATTTGTAGCACACACTATATTAGGTGCTTCAAAAACATATATTATCTCTCTGGAAGCCACCGATGGCAACGCTTTCCAAATAGGTGGTGTATTAGCACCTTGAGATATAAGAACGTCTCCCGGATTACCAGCATTACCCCCTGGCATCAAAGCCCCTGAAAACTGAATGTTTCCAGCCACATCCAACTTCTGGGCAGGTGTTGCCGTACCTATTCCCACATTAACACCATCTTCATAGATAATCGTATTGCACAAGTCTGTTCCTGTCCATTTTTGAACAAAATTTATTGCGGCACCACTGCATATAGGTGGAATTCCACTTGAGGTGCCCGGGGCTTGAACCTGCCATTGAGTTCCGTCCCAAACCAGAATGTCTCCTGCATTAGTCCCGGGTTGAATACCTATCGGGTTTGATGTAGTTCCATCACCTATAATGGGTGGTTGGGTCTGAGCCACCTGATTGCCCCAATCATCGCCTACCGCGGAGACATCGCTCCACTGAGGCGGCGTGTTGGGACCCTGTGAGAGCAGGACCTGCCCGGTAGTGCCGGGGTCACCGCCAGGCATTAATGCTCCTGAAAAAGTAATGTTTCCTGAAACATCAAGAGCCTCTGCAGGAAATGGATTCTTTATGCCAACCTTTCCAGTAGTATCAACAATGAATAAGATGTTACCACCAACCTGTGTTATTATAAAAGGTATAGGTGTTTGTGAGGGATTAAATTCAATATGCAACTGACCCAATGGTGAAGTTGTCCCAATACCCACCTTCTGTGCAATAGAATCACTCAATAACATTAAAACAATAGCAGGAACATTAATAATGAACCTCCAGTTTGTATGTGCCCTCATGCTTTCTAAATTTTGTGTTAAATACGCATTTACCCTTCACTATACAAATATACATTCTTTTATCCAAACAACAAAGTCAATATACACATATGCACAACCTTTGTTAGTTTGCTTGTGGTCTATGCTTTGGGTCGTTCAAAAAGCTCTCGTCAGTAAGGGTCAATAGGAATGCTTTAAGGTCTTCCTTTTCCTGCGGGGTTAAGTTCAAATGAATTCCACCATTATGGTTCATAATTGGGTCTAACGTAGGCGAGTTCTTAACTCCTTCACTGTAAAAATCAATGACTTCATCAAGGGTTTTGAACCTGCCGTCGTGCATATAGGGTCCTGTTACTGCCACATTCCTCAAGGTCGGTGTCCTGAATTTTCCTATATCTGCCGAATCTCCTGTCACAGCGAACAATCCCCAATCCTCAGGGTCAGAAGGCATTGAATCAAGCCCTATGTTATGCATATCAAAATCTGTGAATAATGGTGGTACATGACAATGGAAGCAATCTCCACGTTCAGAGAAGAATATTGCCATTCCTCGTTTCTCGCTTTCTGTTAAATTAATCTCCCCACGCTTATATTTATCGTATTTACTATTTCCTGAAATAAGTGTTCTCACAAATTGAGCAAGAGCATACGCCACTTCCTTGGAAGTTATTTCCTCCGTTCCAAAGGCTTCATAAAACATCCTTTTATACGAAGTATCCTCTTTCAATCGGGAAACATCAACCTGAAAGAACTCTTCAACTTCAAACATCATAATGTCTTCCAAGGTGCCTTGTTTTGAGCCATTCCATAACCAGTGTTTGGTGCCCCAGCCCAGATTAACATGTGGCAACACGGACACTCCCGGTGAATTATCAGCAAAGGATTTGGACTGAATGTGACAGGTGGCACAAGAATTACCTGCCTGTGGTCCCCCGTCTGAAAGCCTTACATCGTAATATAATTTCTTGCCCAATTCAACTCCCTCCTTAGTAATCGGATTATCTGGATTCATAGGCATCTGTGGAAATCCCTCTGGAATCTCCAAATTATATGGTGTGGGACTATATGTATAAGCGAGCTTATCCTTTTTACACGAAACCAAGAAAAGACTAATTAACACTAACCACAGTAAAGACATCCTGACCATTACGGGCAATTATTTGCATTCTTAAAGTATCTCCCATTATATACGATTTTTCAGCCAGGTTGTATGTATGTGGATTTCTGAACCATTCGTTAACGTTCATTTCAAGACTTACTTCAACAAGCAACTGCTCGGTTAGGTCAATTTGGGCAGGTAAGCTTACTGTAACCAGGGCAACATTAGTGCCCAGATGCATTGCATACCCCGAAATTGTTGATGAAGTGTCTGTTTCTTTGAACTTGCCTTCCAACTTAAGGAAGTGAAAGCCCCCTCCCATCATCTCAGGCCAGATCATTTCCTGATGCTCAATAGTGTTGGGTAATGAATCATGATGATTAAGACTTGGGGGCAACCCTATATAGAACTTAATGCTATCATAATATCTCAAGGGGACATTGCCAATAACAACCCTCTGAATGGGATACTTGTCAGCATCAAAAAGATAGAATGTGTCAATAAGCGTCCAGCCATATTCCCTGTCAAACAAGGCAATATGCGAGATATAATACTGCAATCGTGTTACGCTATACACATTACCTGCCTCATTAACGTATTTCAGTTGCCCCATTTGCAACCCTTCTCCATCTATAGCATACCTTACTTTTAAAGCAATACTTCCTTGACCCTTAAAGTCAGTTTGATTTTTCTTACAAGAACCAAAGAACATTAACAGGACAAGTGTCAACAGTAAATTTTTCATTATCCTCATGGCTTCAGTTTTAAAGTGTTTTTCTATTCACTTCTATTAAAGATACGAATTTTAGTTAATAAAAAGTATGATTTTTGTCAACATTTGCAATAAACTGACGTCCCCACTGGCATTCCAAGCACTTGCGGGATTGACAATAATTTTTATAAAGGTGTAAAAGCGCTTGTGTTTCCATAGCACTATGTGGCTTAATTCCGACTTTATTCCATTGTCTTATCACAGAATTATTTTCTGGTGGTATTGAATCCAGCCATACAATTGCCTTTTCAGTTAGCACATTGTCATCTCTATTCTTTCCAAAAGCAAACATCATGGGAACAAGCACATTAATAACCAACACATTAATAATCATAGAACCCGTCTTAAATGTTTTCAGTTTAGGAAATGTTTTTCTGCCTATTGTTTCCTGCCACACGTCTGGTGGTTCAACGGTGAGCAACCTATCTGCAAGGTCGGTGTCTCCATTTGTAATTGCTTCCCACAGCAATGGTAGAATCTTTAACATTGATGCTGTCTGAGCAAGTCGCAACAACGGATGGGAATAGGGTCTGAAAGAACCTTGCTTCCATGCTATACTTAATGGCTTGAGGCTATATTTCGCACTTAAATGGTTCCAATGCATAATCAAATCAGAGACATCTATTTGCCTATCTTTCAAATGTGGCAACCAACCTGAGATGCCATATAGCAAAGCCATTAGCTCTACTTCACTGTCCAAATGGCGAGAAATTATTCTATATGGAATGTTTTCGGCAACCATCTGGAAATGGTCTGTGTTGGAAGGAACGCCCATGTATCGCATAATCAGTTCATACAAGACTTGTAGCCAATCGTAATTTCGTTTAGTAAGGCGTTGCCTGATGGTGTCATACCTTTCTTGAAGCCGTTCGGTAGCGACTCTAACAAGCCAAGCTTGTTGATAAATTTTAACAGGCGATATAAAATTTTGACATGCTATTTGCGTTGGACTTTTCCGCAACCTATTCCATCTGTGCAAAACATCTTCATATACGAAGTGTTTTAATTCCACAGTTGGTATTTGCGGACCGCCATCATCCTCCCAAACAACGTGAAGTATAACATTTTGGTATTCTGGGTTATAGTTGTGTTGATGAGAGAACCAATCGGAAGCCTTACGATGAATTTCCACACATCCAACCCATTTCAAGCCATCAATTTCAATTTGCGAATTGCAGAAGTCGGGTCCTGACAACTGTCTTACGCCAGATGATATTACTTTGATAGGTCTGCCATCCGTTAAATACAATGGTTTGAAAAGTTTATGTTGCCAAACAACATATAGAAGTTCTTCAGGTGGTAAGTCAGCATTCATCTTAGTCATCATGACCCATCCTGTGGTTTAATATGCCTAATAAATGCATCGGTAAAGCCTTTTTGGACCAGTTTTTCTTTCTCTTTTTTAGCCTCCTCACTTGTTTTGAATGGACCGACGAGATAGCGATACCAATTGCCTGCTTTCTGAACAACAATGTTCTCTATTCCTTCAAAAGGCTTTTTTGTAACATCCATTTTCTCACGGGAAGCATAGATTTGAACCCAATATCCCTCAGTAACTTCGTTTTGCCTTTGTTCATTTTTTCTGGCTTCTTTCTCCAGAGAGTCCAGCCTGTCAAAATATTCAATTATTGCTTGTGCTATTGCCTGAGCAAGAATCTGTTGCCCTTTTTCTGAATTAAGGAACTTCTCCTCTGCTTCGTTAGTGATGAATCCTGTTTCCACAAGGATGCTTGGCATGGCGGTGCGAGCCAAGACGAGGAAACCAGCCTGCTTAACTCCTCTGTTCTTCCTGCCCGCCTTTTCAAAGTTTGTTTGCACGTTGTGAGCAACTTCTATGCTTTGTTCAAGGAAGGCGTTTTGATACAGCGAGAAGACTATGTAAGCCTCTGGCGAATTAGGGTCAAACCCTTCATAGTTTTCCAGATAATTCTCTTCCTTAAGAATTACAGCGTTTTCACGCATTGCAACTTTAAGGTTAGACTCAGTTTTATGGAGCCCCATAACGTATGTCTCTGTGCCCATAACAGAAGGGTTCTCATTTGCGTTACAGTGTATTGATACGAAAAGGTCTGCCTTATGCTTATTGGCTATGTCGGCACGCTTATGCAATTCAACGAATCGGTCATCCTTTCGGGTATAGATAACCTTAATGTGCTTGTGTTTTTCAAGAATTTTTCCTGTTTTAAGCGTTATGGCAAGAGCAGCATCCTTCTCCTTAGAGTGTTTTCCGAGTGCTCCCGAGTCGTGCCCGCCGTGTCCTGCATCCAACACGACAGTGTAAGTTCGTTGTTGAGCGATAGCCGTCCCTATAACAAAAGCAAGTGCCATAAGTTTGAACCGTGAGCCTGAAAGCATATTTCCAAATTGGTTTTGTCAAAAATATAACGTTTTTAGGCATAATTGTGTTACCAATTTGGGTAAATTATGCACAAAATCAGCGAATTGAATGGGAAGCGAAGGATTCCGCAGTCGTTGACCTTAAAGCAAACAAGATTATATTGACAGGCGACGTGGAAGTGCAAGCAGAAGGCGTTAAACTAACCGCTCCCTTAATTGTTTATGACCACAAAAACAAAGAGGCATATGCTACAACTCCTGATTCCACTCAGGGCGTGACCCTCCAAATGGGCAACAACCAATTTGTTATGCAAGAAGCCAGATTCAATTTTGAGACCGGCAGGGCTATAGTGGTTAATATGCGGACGCAAGAAGGCGAATCACAAATTCTGGGACAGAAGGCTAAGTATATGGAAAACGATATTGTTTACATAAAAGATGGCGTTTTTACGACGTGCGAAGCCCCACAACCACACTTCCACTTTCAAATAAGCAAAATGAAAATCGTTCCTGATAAGATAGTTGTAGCAGGTCCGTCCTATTTAGTTATTGAAGAGACCCCTTTGCCTGTGGGCATTCCAATGGCTATTTATCCCCTGTATGAAGATGCGACTTCTGGGATTATTGTGCCGACAGTAGGGCAATCCCCCACACAAGGATTTATGTTCCGAGAAGGCGGTTATTTCTTTGCTATTAACGACTATGTTAATCTGGCTCTGATTGGCGATATATACACTCGTGGAACTTGGAGAATAGAAGCCCTTTCACAGTTTAAAAAACGCTATAAATATGAAGGGTTTTTCAAATTGGGCGTTGCAAGAACGCTCACTGGCGAAGCACTGTTTCCCGAAACACAGGAATACAGGGACGTGTTCACTGAACTGCAATTCAGAACAGACAAGAGAACTATCAGGAAATCTTCCGTGCAAGCAGACATCCGCTTCGGAACAAGCACATATCTTAAAAACACTTCATATAATCCTAATGACGTCCTGCAAAACGAACTGGCTTCGGGAATAAAATGGAACCAAAAGATTGCTATATTCAACTCATTCCTTTCCCTAACACACCGTCAGAGCACCCGAACAAAACAGGTTTCCCTTGACCTGCCCTCTTGGACCCTGTCCATGTATCGCAGAACCTTGCTCCAAAAAGGAAGGTCAAAGCTCACAGCATCCTACACATTGAACCTTATCAACAGGATTTCAATGTCCGATTCTCTTTTCTTTGGGCAATACCTGAACATTTATGATTCCTTCCCTCAGGAAAAACCTCTTGTAAAACGAGGGATAAAACACTCTCTTCCTATCAACTTCTCAACTCCGCTATTCAAATTTTTCCAGTTTTCCTTATCTGGAACATATAATGAACTTTGGACAGATAGAATCATTACAGTTTCAGGAACAGAGATAGACACAGTGTCTCAACCCTCACGCTCCCCATACTTAACAGCCAATGCTTCCCTAACTACAAACCTATATGGCACTTTCTATTTCAAGAAGGGACGCTTGAAAGCATTAAGGCACACCGTCAGACCCTCTTTCTCTTGGCAAAGTGCCTCCCCGCTTTCAAAAAATCAATTTCCCACTGAACAAACAATCAATCCCTTTGCCCTCTCACCTTTCGGACTGCCCCCTTCCACATACAGGCAATCTCTATCGTTCATACTATACAATCGGCTTGAAGGAAAATTCCTTAAAAAGGACTCCACTTATCAAAAAACAACCCTTATTGACGAACTATCCTTGCGTTCCGCGATATCCCTTTCAGACTCAATGCCCCTCCAACCTCTGTACCTAACCTTCCGTTCGGCAAGCCTCAAAGGACTATCCATACTACTCAACGGTCAATGGACTCCATATACCATCTCTCCAACAGGAATAATCTTACCCCAATTGGCTTGGGACACATATCAAAAACCCCTACTGCTACAAACCCTATCCCTCAGTTTCAACTTTTCCCTAAGGTCCTTCACAGTGAAACACGATTCTGGATTTGTTGGAATATCCGAAACTCCTTCCATTAATCTGGCATACAATCTGAATATTCGCAGGGCTCTGTTAGATTCTTTCTTCGTAACCCAAGGACTCCAATTCTCAATAAGATGGAAGTTAACTCAAAAATGGTCTGTCTCTATGTTCTCTGGATATGACTTCAACAATAAAACACTCGCATACACCAGAATAGAAATAACCCGAGACCTGCACTGTTGGACACTTTCTTTCTCATACATACCTTTTGGACGCCTAAGAAGCTATCTGATTTCTCTACAACCCAAGGCAGCGTTACTTCAAGACATAAGAATTAGGAAGCGTAAAGACTGGTATGAATTCTGAATTCAGGGCAATTACTTATCTGTATTAACTATAATCGGTAACCCTGATTTGTCGCCAAGGATAACGAATTTTGAATTGGGCGATTCAGCAAGTTTATTAACTGTTTCAAGGGCTTTCCATTTGAGATACCTGTCGTCTATTCCTTCACTGACTATTCTTTGAAAGTCGGCTATTCCCTGTGCTTCAATGCGTTTCCGCTCTGCCTCCTGTCTCTCCTTCTCAAGGATATATTTCATTCTCTCTGCTTCTTGCTCAGCAGCTAGCTTGTTATTTATCGCTTCTTCAACCATCTTGGGCAGTCTAATCGCTCTCAGAAGAACCTTTTCAACTACAATACCCCTTTTCAACAGCATTTCCTCCATCTCCTCATGAATCGCCTCGGCAATGACGTCTCTTCCAGAAGTATATAGAGCTTTTGCTTCATAGTTCACAGTAACGTTTCTAATAGCGGACCGGAACACAGGGATAACAAGGACTTCAACATAGTTCTCCCCAACTGTTTTATACACCTCACTGGCTTTGTCCGGCGATAGATGGAACAGCAGGCTAACGTCCAGCCCAACGGTCAATCCTTCTTTACTGGGCACATCGGCACTTTGCGTAACCTCCTGTGTCCGAACACTCATTATATGAGCCCGTTTCAAGGGATTGATTATATGCAATCCTTCCGGAAGCTCGTCTGGGTCAACCTTTCCAAAGAGAGTCAGGACAGCCACATGCCCAGCAGGAACAACCAGAATAGGCGAAAACCGAAAAATAATTAAGGTTAACACAATCACTACTAAGGGTATCAAGAGCCACTTGGTTACTTTCCAACCGCCAGCACCCCTTCCAAATTGTCCATTCATCATCGTCTGATTTTAGTTTTTGCAAAATGAATCAAATGCCAATTTAAACTGGCACATTAAACTTACGCAATGCTTCATTAAGTGAAACCTTCTTGTCCGTACTTTCTGTACGTTTCCCTATTATCAACGCACACGGAACATTATATTCCCCTGCAGGAAACTTCTTAGTATATGACCCTGGAATCACGACGCTACGTGCCGGAACCCTGCCTTTATATTCAACTGGTTCATTGCCTGTTACATCAATAATCTTCGTTGAAGCCGTAATTACGACTCCAGCCCCCAGAACAGCCTCCTCTTCAACAATCACTCCCTCAACAATTATGCACCTTGACCCAATGAAAGCATTATCCTCAATGATGACCGGTTGAGCCTGTGGTGGCTCCAACACACCTCCAATGCCCACTCCACCACTTATGTGAACATTTTTCCCTACTTGGGCACATGACCCCACCGTTGCCCACGTGTCAACCATCGTTCCCGAATCTACATAAGCACCAATGTTTATGTATGATGGCATAATGACACATCCCGGTGCTACATAAGAACCATACCGAATGGTTGCCGGTGGAACAACACGCACTCCCAACGAACTAAACCCCCTTTTCACAGGAATCTTGTCAAAGTATTCAAACATTCCACTAATCATATTGCGAGGTTCCCGCATCAGGAAATAAAGCAAAATAGACTTTTTTATCCACTCATGGGTAACCCACTTGCCGTCTATCTTCTCAGCAACCCGAATAACGCCCCCGTCTAACATAGCAATAACCTCGCCAACAACCTTCCTGACCTCTTGAGATTCCAGCAACTCCTTGTTCTCCCACGCTTCTTCAATCACTGTTCTCAGTGCTTCCGTCTTTTCTTGCATTGCCTTTGGATTTGATGCGTTCCCAAAATTTAGTTATTTCCTGTTCCCATTGATTATCGGCAGGAAAATAAAATTTTACATTTTTCAATTGTTCAGGAAGATATTCCTGTTCAACCCAATGATTAGGAAAATCATGTGGGTATTTATATCCTTTGCCATAACCCATCTTTTTCATAAGCGAAGAGACTGGATTGCGTATGTGCAAAGGCGGTTCAACAGCACCCTCATTCCGAATGTAACTCAATGCATTTTTCAGTGCCATGGATGACGAATTGCTCTTAGGACACAAAGAAAGATAGACAGTTACCTCGGCAAGGATAATGCTTGCCTCGGGATAGCCGATATTACTAACTGCGGTTAATCCGGCTGTTGCGACTGTCAAAGCCTGTGGTTCAGCAAGCCCTATGTCCTCAGCGGCCGCAATTACCAACCGTCGGGCGATATAAACCGGGTCTTCACCCATCTCTATTAATTGGGCAAGATAGTATATGGCAGCATTTGGGTCGCTACCACGAATAGACTTAATCATTGCGGAAACTAAGTCATATTTAAGGTCCACGTTCTTGCCATAATACCTGCGGTTTGTAGACAGGGCTTTAAATATCTCCTCACTGGATAGTGTTATTTCCTTACTGTTCTTTCCATAGATTTTAACTAACGTTTCAAGGCTATTCAGCAGGGCACG
>JAJRPU010000095.1 GCA_024280615.1 Bacteroidota bacterium
ACCAATTTTAAGGCTTTTGAATTACGCAAACATGTAGTAACATTAGTCTATTCCTTGATACTATTGGGGTTGACCGCTATTCAGGTTCAGGAACTTGAGTATAACACCATGGTTTTCAAAAAAGAACTCAGTGTCCACTGTGCAGAACTTAGTGCCATACCGTGGTTGAATTTTGAAGCAATACCATTATTGTGGACTTTTGCGTTTTATCCGTTGACCATGGGAGAGGAATTTCAAGGATGGATGGACTCGCACGAGATTGAGCAATATGCATATCAACTGATGATGAGAAATAAATGGAAAGCTGCCCTTCAGGTGGTTAACAAAGGGCTTTCTTTGTTCCCGTTGAATGAGGACCTGCTAAATCTTAAATTGCAGATACTTATTAAAACCAAACGGTTACAGGAAATTCCTGAAACCCTTAAGCAATATGAGATTCTAAAAGGGCAAACTGTCTTAACTCTTATGTTGAAAACTGTTTTTATAGCATATCAGGACCCCGTGAAGGCAATTAAGTCATTGCTATATGAACTGCGAAGGCGAGACGTTTCCGTTACTTTGATTAATTTCTTTATTGCTTTGATTGGATACTTTGTTGAAAAAGGATATTTCAAGGTGGAGGTATCATTCAGGCTCGTGTCTCAAATACTTAATTTCCACGGTTCCAAGATAAAGGGCAATATCTATACGTTGCTTTTATTTAGTGAAATAATCGGATATGTCCCACAGAAAAGCCTGCATAATTTAATTACTCATGGAAAGATATTGTCTAACAAAGGTTATTGGGCATTGTGGTGGTATGCCGGAAAGCATTTGCTCAGACGGGGACGCAAAGGCACAACAACGTTTTTTGCCACGGCACGAAAATTAGCCTTTCCGTATTTCCAAAAGACTCTTAGTTTCTATTTGGCACTTGCTTATTTGCGTGATATGCGTCCTCAACATGCCATTAGATGGATAAACAAAGTTCGGGTATCTATGGACAGGTTCCCGAGGATATACCGGCTTAAAATGTTTATTCTGGCTAGGGCGTTGTATATGAAAGGACAGGTTGAAGAGTCGTTATTCCCGTTGACTGAGTTGTTATCTGGTTCCCGAAAACCTTCTTTATATATCCAAGCCCTTTATGCCCGTGCTATGCTGAGGGCATATCCCGAGGACCCCAACAGAACCAGAACATTCCTGAAACTATTAAAAGTGCTTAGATTCCCTGAAGATATGGTTTGGTGCACTACCGCCAGACTGTATTGTGAACAAGGTGACAGAGAAAAAGCCATTTCATACTTGAAAGAGAGGCAAACCATTTGTGACTCGCCACTGTTGGAACCATTCATCTGGGCTCTATATGGCACTGAAATGCTTAACGACGAACAAAAAAAGTTGCTTAGAAAATTAAAGGAAGATGATATTCGTTGGGTATTTTTGAGGGAAGAGTTCCTATCTTTGACGTCAAAATGGATAAAGCAACTATGAACCGATTAGAAAACATTATCCCTAATCTTCCACAGAGGACTCAGAAACCCAGAGAGGAGGGTATCACTATGGTTATGGACAAAGGCTTGGGTGTGTGGGCAGCTAAAGACCTTGCTTCATCCGCCGGGCAATATATTGATTTGCTGAAATTGGGCTTTGGAACAAGCGTCTTAACACCTGAAGAAGTCTTGAAGGAGAAGCTGGAGGTTTATAGGGCTGCTGGCATGGAACCTTATCCGGGCGGAACACTCTGGGAAGCCTTATATATCCGTAATGCCCTTGATAGATATGAGGAATTCATTGAACGATGGGGATTCACAACCATTGAAATTTCAGATGGCACATTGCATCTGTCAATAGATGAGAAATGTAAACAGATAGAGCGATTTGCCAAGAAATACAGGGTAGTTACTGAAGTTGGGTATAAAGACGTTGAAACCATTGGGGGAGCACAGGAATGGATATATCGGATTAAGCGAGAACTGGATGCGGGGGCTTGGAAGGTGATACTGGAGGGCAGGGAAAGTGGAAGCATAGGCATTTATGACAGTGCCGGGAAAGTGAAGCGGGAGTTGGTTGATGCCATTGCTGCTGAGGTGCCGCTGGAAAAAATAGTCTGGGAAACACCCAAGAAACCACAACAGGTCTGGTTTATTAAACACTTTGGAACAAACGTTAATCTTGGCAATATTAATCCGGCTGAGGCAATAGCGGTAGAAGCATTAAGGCTGGGCTTGAGAGGCGACACTCTCACTCACTTCGTAAAATAGACTTATGAGGTCCGGGAAGAGAGAGGGGATTGTGTATGCGTTTAAATATCTTATGAAACATATACTTGCAATGATTTTTATTGCAGTGTTGTTATTTATTGCTCTGAATCTTTTCCTGAAGAGTTACACCCGGCATGGCGTGGCGATAATTGTTCCTAATGTGAAGGGTTTGCCGGTCGATTCTGCCATTTCTGTATTGACACTGAACAAACTAAGGCATAAGGTTATTGATTCATCGTATGTGGACACATTGCCCGGCGGGATAGTTATAAAGCAGGAGCCGGGAGAGGGCAGGGAGGTGAAACCGGAAAGAACGATATATCTTACTATTTCCTCGTATGAGGCGCCGAAAGTGAGAATGCCTGATTTAATAGATATGCCCTTGCAGACAGCACAATCAATTCTGGAAACCAATAATCTCAAGATAAAGGAAATTATATACAAACCAGACATAGCTAATAATGTGGTTCTTGAACAGATATACAACGGGAAGCCTATAGCACCCGGAACGTTGATTCCTATTAATAGTGAGATAACTCTCGTTGTGGGGATTCACGAGACCAGCAGGACGGTAACAGTGCCAAATGTGAAGTGCAAAACCCTCATGGAAGCCCTAACCACCTTGCAGCTGTATGGTCTTTCGCAGGGTTCAATAGTTGCGGACAAGTCAATTGTTGATTCATCACGGGTTTTCGTAGTGAGACAGGAGCCACTGCCAGGGGAGTCTAAGGCACTGGGCAGCCCGGTGGACTTATTTATCTCTGAAACCTTACCGCCTGAATGCAATAATGTATCTATATTACCATGAAATTCGTTAAAGAAAATATGAGGGGGTTAAGAACACTTATTGGTAGTATTGTATGTGCATGGATAGCAGGTCATGGTATATATGCTCAGGAAAGGCTTATGCCAATTTCATTAAACAGTGCTTACAATGTGGATTATAGTCCTGTGAGGCGTAGTGTTGTGTCATTGCCTTTCGCTGATGATTTCTCTGACCTTAACAGGACATTGTCCCTATGGGATTTGAAAGGAGTTTACATTAATAATTCTCTTGGTAGGGGGGCACCCACTTTCGGCGTAGCCTCATTTGACGGCTTCAATCATAAGATGCAACCATATTCTGAAACTTATAATGCATGGGGAGGGGCTGACACAATGACCACTAAGCCCATTGACTTATCTGCCTTCTCGCCTGCTGATTCAATAGTCATCAGTTTCTTCGTACAACGCAAAGGAATGGGCAATGACCCTTCTGTTGAAGACAGTCTTATTCTGGAGGGACTAACAAAAAATGGCAAATGGAAAGCCCTATGGCGCTCGTCTCTCTTCATAGACACTTCCCAATTCACGTGGGTTGCCATTAAACTTGAAGACACTTTGTTTTTCCATGCTAATGCCCAATTTAGGTTCCGTAACACCGCCACCATTTCCGGATTCTTTGACCACTGGAACATTGATTGGTTCTACATTGATGCCAACAGGAGCATATTGGATTCCACTATTTTAGACGTTGCTGTCCAGAACGTTCCCATTTCTGTCACGTCGCCATACACCAGAATTCCGTGGCATCTTCTTCAAGCTCAACCAACTTATCTACAACAACCTACTATTACCATATCTAACCTATCTAACGCTGTTCGCAACACACAATACAGGTTCAGGGTACTTGCTGGGGACCCTCCGCAAGTTGTTGATTCGTCTTTGTTCGTGGCAACAAACCTATCACCGGGTTCTTCAACCTTTTCTATGACATTTGATAAATTCCCTACTGCCATATCCACCGTCCCAGACACCGGATTGACTCTACAAGTTCAATACATTATAACTGCTGGAGGAAACTCATTCACCTTCAACGACACAGTTACCAAGACATACATTTTTGACGCAATGCTTGGATATGACGACGGGACACCCGAACTGGCATATGGCGTTGAAGGGCAGGGGTCCGCGTTTGCCTATAAATTCACCATTCCTAATCCTGACACCCTCTGGGCAGTGGCAATCATGTTCGTCAATCAAGTTAAGCGAACTGAGGAGCCAGACTTGTTCTCTATTGTCGTCTGGGAAGACATATTTACAGGACGGATGCTTGCCAGAAAAGACTTCCAAATGCCCTGCAACATTGACTCAGGCTGGCAATTTTGTATATACAGGCTTGACGAACCAGTCATAGTGCCCTCTACATTCTATGTCGGCTGGATACAAACTTCTGCAAACGCTATGTCAGTGGGATTTGATAGGAACACCAATGCCAGAGCCAACGCATGGTTCAACACAATGGACACATGGGAAAAAAGCCAATTTGAAGGCACTGTGATGATACGCCCAATAATAGGTTCTTTCAAGCAGGCTGAAAAATACCTATCTTTGCCGTCGGCAACTCAACAACCACAACACAACCAATCACAAATCAAAGCAATCCCCATTTCCACTAACTCATATATGCTTCAAGCACCCTCACAAGGCAACTGGCTACTTTTTGACCTGTCAGGTTCCCTAATAATGATTTTTGAGAATAAGAATAACTTCATCTTATCTTTGCCCTATAAAGGCATCTTCATCATCCAATGGAAAGGCAACGGCACTCAAGAGACCATTCGCTTGATAGCATATTAGTTTTCGTTGATGCATATTGCCCTCTGTGTCACTGGCTTGCTAAATGGCTCAAGCAAAGAGATAAACACAGAAAATTCCAATTCCATTCCTTGTCTTCCGAAATCGCTAAGAACCTGCTTCCTGATAACCTATACGCCAACACGGACACTGTCGTGGTATATCACAAGGGGAAGATTTATACTAAGGGTAGGGCAGTGGTTCACCTGCTAAGACACCTGCCACGATGGAAATACCTAGCCCACATTATTCAACTATTTCCTGATTGTATATTGAATCTGGGATATACAACAGTGGCAAAGATGAGATATAGAATCTTTGGGAAGTATGATTCCTGCTGGCTTGATAATGATAACAATTTTAATTAATAAAAAGTTTTGTTTTGGTTTTGCAAAAGTTTTCATTGGGTTTTTATAAAGTTTACAAAATGAGGGTGGGGTAGTGCAAATTTTGACACTTGTACATAATGAAAATGGTTCAACAAAAATGGAAGTTCTTGCTGTATAGTACCGAAATTTTTCTCTGATAAACAGCCCAAAAGCAATAACTTCCTAAAAACAAAAGGTAGCATTTGAGGAGGGGTTCGCTAACCGTTCAAGTGAACAGGTTTTGCAGACAACACCAAGAGGTTGTTGTTATTTCAGACAGATTGCGAGGATGCTACCACCGAAAGCCATTGGTAGCACCTCAATTTTGCGAAATCCAGCTTTCCTACATGTGTTCTCAAATCCTTTCCGGGTGAAGAAACTGTCAACACTTCCTGCGAAATACACATACGGTGTTATGTTCCCAGAAAGGATTCCCCCAGCAATTGCCGAAATAGTGCCAACATACATTTCAAAAAGCCTTTGTAATAGATGATTAGGATATGGAACCACTTCCAAAACGAGAAAGTACCCATTGGGTTTAAGCACTCTGTAGGCTTCAAAAATAGCCTTTGCGGGGTCTTCCATATTGCGAAGTCCGAAGGTTACAGTAGCCACGTCAAAAGAGTTGCTATCGAAAGGGAGATTGAGAGCATCGCCTACAATGAATTCCCAATTGGGCATTCTGAGCCGTGCTATTTTGAGCATTCCTTCAGTGAGGTCAATACCTGTTACAGAGACCTTATTCCGCCAGTGCTTCCATGTCCACAGGGGGATATATCCCGTTCCAGTGGCTATGTCAAGATGCTTAATAGGCTTGCCAGATTTGGACTTCAAATAATAAATCCTGTCAAGGGTTTTGAAAAGCAGGTCATACCAGTGGAGAATCATACCACCAGAGATGGCAACGGAAACCTTCTCATACACAGGAGCTAACTGGTTAAAAAGTCCCTCAACAAACTCAGGAGATGCAGGCATAAGTCGGCTTTTAATATGGCAAAAGTATGCAAATCGCCGCTTCAGGAGAATGGGATATAGTTTTTAGACTGGCTGAAAAATGTTACAAATGCAATAATTATAAACTACTGTAAATTAGGTTATTATTTCAATAAACATATAGCGATGCAATAAGTTTTATGGTGTTAATTGGCGTCTTTTAATATATGGCAATAAATAGCTCTAAGCCAATTAGTTATAGCCATAAACCTTGTATAATGTATAATAATAGTGAGGACAATGCATCTACAATCATAAGATGCTGAAAATCAGGGTTAAATGTGATAAATCTGAGTCAAGAGTACGGGTTAATTTTTGCCAGATTTCTGTCGCATAATTTATATTATGTTAACTAAGTGGAGAGGCAAGAAATAGCCCGCAATCAACATACAATCAAATAGCTTGACTAAGGTGCATGTGTTTCGTTTGCCACTTTACCTTAGGTATCGTATATTTATGGTAGATATGCAACCTTTTAGTTGAAAAATGCATCTTAATAAACAAAACGAAGAACATTAATAATGAGGGCTGAATGTGGCAATTGCTGAAAAATTTGGCTAAACGTAAGGGCAAATTCAAGAATGATAAAGAGCTGGCAAAGGCTTGTGCCAGTGGTAATCAAGAAGCCAAAGAAGAGCTATACAATAAGTATGCTTCCAAGATGTTCGCTCTGTGCCTGCGGTATGCCCGAGAACATGCTGAAGCTGAAGATTTCCTTCATGAAGGATTTATTAAGGTTCTTGCTACCATTCACAAATGGGAAGGAAAAGGTTCTCTGGAGAGCTGGATGCGACGAGTGTTTATCAACGTGATCCTTGAAAAACTTCGTTCCAACAAGCATCAGGTTTATAATTTTTCTTCTCTGCAACTGGAGGGTCCGGACGAAGACGACAACTGGAACAGCCCAGAATTAAATGTTCCTGCACCGGACCCGGACATAATCTCTCAACTTTCAGAAAAAGAAATTATTAACTTAATTCAAAGGCTTCCAGAGGGATATCGCACAGTATTTAACTTATATGTTATAGAAGGATTTTCTCACAAGGAAATTGCCCAGATGTTGGGAATTAGCGAAGGAACAGCGAAATCTCAACTTTCAAGGGCAAAAAACCTGCTCAGAAAGTGGATAGAAGAACACTTTTACTTCAAAAAAAAGGCAACTAAAAATGCGTAGGGAACAGAAAGGTTGGGAAGCACTCAGGAATAAATTGCAAAATGCAAGCGTTCCCCCACCCTATCCATCGTGGAAACAGTTCCATCAGAATATGCAAAACAACAAGGATTCATGGCAGTATATAGGGAGAAAAATGAGAGCTTATGAGCACATGCCGCCTAACTATATTAAACAACGGATTTTCCATGGCGGAACAATTGCTAAATACTCTCCATTACCTGTTATGTTAATCGGCTTCTTTATTGGTCTGCTGTCTGGATTGCTAATGACAAACAGAGACAATCTGTATTCTCTTCTTAGTTACAATCCCGACCATATAACCAATAATGACCTTGATGCTAATTATAGCCAACCAGCCAGTCAATATGTTCGTTTGGTTAAAAATGATGTTGCTTCGTCAGACAAGTCTGATGTAATACACCAACAATCTGCACCTTCAACATTTGAACCATTTAGTCAGGATGTCAACAACTTAGACAACTACTCTACTCTGCTCGCTGACGGTTCTTATCCTAATTCTGGGGGTGGAATCCAGTCTGACAACACACATAGCCAACATGATGTTCTGATAGAACAAAAGCATTTAGGAGTGTATTACAAATTAAGTCCCCTTCCCACACTAAGCCCAAGACTTGCATTAGAAGATAAAGTCCCAGAACGCATTAATATTACAGGAACTGAAAGAAACGAAGAGACACGTAATATACCTTCTATCCGATTAATTGGTGAAGTGCATGGAGGTGTCAATATATCAAGGTTGGCAGCACTTTCAGGCAATAGTTTCTCTAACAAAGTACTGTTAGGGTTCCAAACAGCCATATTAGTAGGCTTTCCAGTCTATAGAACTAATGTATTGTATTTAGCACTTAGCAAATTTAGCACTAGAGTTAGCATAAGTGTTGAAGGCAGAGAATACTATAATAGCATTAATGGAACTTCTCTTGAGATAGGAGGTATCTCTCGCACTGGATTAATACTTAATGGCAAGCCTTTCTATATGAGATATGGACTTATGTGGACACAATTTCACGGTAAAGGAACAGAAGGGATAGTTAGGGCTGGTTATGCTCCTGGGGCTGTATTAGCCATGAGGCGATTTAATGGCTCTTTAGGCAAGCGGTTTGTTTGGGGCTGGGAAAGTGGAATGTCAATGCTTTTCAGGGATGTAGGACTCCTGAATGGAATCCAAGTGCCCATTCATTTTTATGTTTCCACAATTATCAGCTTCAAAATGTAACTATCCCAAATCCCAAAAGTGTTTAGTTAATTACTTTTGTAGAAAAAATGCCGTTTGAAGTTGTAGAGACCTTTTTTGATGGTGTTGTAAAGGTTATAAGACCTGTTGTTTTTGAGGACCATAGAGGTTATTTTATGGAAGCATATAGGGCTGACTTATTTAGGGAGATAGGCATTAACGAACCTTTCGTTCAGGACAATCAATCTTTATCAAAGAAGGGGGTGATTAGGGGGCTTCATTTCCAGTGGGACCCACCTATGGGAAAGCTAATGCGTGTGATTAGAGGGAAAGCGTTTTTAGTTGCCGTTGACCTAAGATATAATTCCCCAACTCTTGGCAAGTGGATAGGCATCACTGCTTCAGAAGATAATAAGTTGATGCTGTGGGCACCGGCATCCTTCGCAAGAGGATTTGCTGCACTTACAGACAACACAGAAGTTCACTATAAGTGCACCGGGATATACAACCCTCAGGGTGAAGGGTCTATCAGATGGGATGACCCAGATATTGCAATAGATTGGCCCATTAAAGACCCTATACTGTCAGAGAAAGATGCAAAAGCAATGTCATTGCAACAGTGGTTAAAAACGCCACATTCAAAGCTGTTCCGTATATGAATTCATATTTCAGAAAGATTTCCACTTTTAAAAACAATTTCCTATTTTTGTATTAGGAAAATCTAAATTAGGGTTATGAGGGCAGTTGTAATAGTAATTGTTAGCGTTCTACTTGCGAGTGTGAGGGCTCAAAATGTTGGTATTGGTACAACCAATCCGACAGAGAAACTCCATGTTCAAGGTAACTTGCGTTTGGATAGCGCTTTTATGCCTGGCAATAGTCCTGGAAATGCTGGACAAGTGCTGGTCAGCCAAGGACCTAATCAGCCGCCCAAATGGGACTCTTTATCTAACCTTTTGCCACCACCACCGCCCGATAAAGGAGATACTGTATGTTCCTCAGTTATGAGTAATATGCTACAGAAATGGACCGGGGTTGCTCTGTGTAATTCAATAATTTTTGATAATGGCTCTCAAATAGGGATAAATACCACATCTCCAGCAGCAACAGTTGACATAAATGGCAACTTACGAGTTCGCACATTGCCAACAACTGTTCTACCTAACAACCTGATTATTGCTGACAACACAGGTATGATAGGAAGCCTGCCATTTACTGGCAACTCAACCGATGTATTGAGGGGTGATGGAACATGGGCTCCTATTACTACAAGCGGTGGAATTTCAACTTGTGGAACAGTTACTGCAAATTATATCCAAAAATGGACAGGTGTGGACCTATGTAACTCTATAATCTATGAAGATAATACCACGTTCAGAATAGGTATCGGCACCTCAACACCACTGGCAAAACTGGATATTGCAGGGGACCTTAGAATACAAACTCTTTCCACTACATTAACTAAAAATGCTATTCTTGTTGCTGATAATAACGGAGTTGTTGGGGCATTACCATTTACTGGCAACTCAACCGATGTGTTGAGGGGTGATGGAACATGGGCTCCTGTATCTGCCACATCTTCTGATGCAGACTGGTACAAACAAGGAACCACTACTCCACCCTCTTCAATAGGCGACTCAATTTACACAAATGGTTGGGTTGGAATAAACAGTAATCCACCAAGGGGAATATTTGACATTTATGGGGATGGTGTTTGGATAGAAGGTGTCAATACAAATAGCAGTTTCAACGCTATTAATACGGCTGCTGACCTGATGGCTATAACTGATGATAACAAATACCTTTTGAATCTGTATGTAACCAGCGACAACAACCATGGTGGGCTATATGTCCGTGCAATGCAGAATTCCGTCCCTTCACCAGGACCATTTTTACCCTCTAATAACACAGCCGCAATCGTAGAGATAGATAACTATGCTTCCGGACCTGCTTTACTTGTAACTTCATATCACGGTCCCAATGCTTATCCTATAAGGGCTCAAACAGACTCTTCTAAATACACCATTTTTGCAACAAATGCAAGGGAAGTTGACCAATCCAGAACCATTTACGCTGGCTATGTGGGTGCCACTTGCACAAGCGGATGTGCTGGAATCCTTGCGGAAGCTTATAATTCAGGAATTGGCAATGGCTCAGGCATTATCGCTATTGGTGGCTGGGCTGGTGTCTGGGGTCGCAGCTCTGACTTAAATAACGTAGTCGTGGGAACATATGCAGGTTATTTCTCAGGTAATGTAAGGATAGTTGGAGACCTTTCAATAACAGGAAACCTAACAAAGGGAGGTGGCTCATTTAAAATTGACCATCCATTAGACCCTGAAAACAAATACCTCGTGTTTAGCTTCGTGGAAGCTCCCGAACGACTCAATATATTTAGAGGAAGTGCCATTACCGATAGTAATGGTTTTGCAAAAGTTCAGTTGCCAGATTACTTTAGTGCTGCCAACAAAAATGCGACAATTCATCTCACTGTTGAAAAATCTTTTGCTCAAGCCGTTGTCTGGGAACAAATTAACCCTCAAACCAATGCTTTTGTTATTAGAACTTCTGAACCAAATGTTAAAGTTAACTGGCTCGTTTTAGCAGAACGTAATGACCCATGGGCTCGCAAGAATCCTCTAATCGTTGAACAAGAAAAATCCCCAGAAGAACGCGGCTACTATCTGCATCCCGAAGCCTATGACAAACCAGCTCATTTAAGGATTGGATATGCACAGGAAATGCAACAGCTGGGCTCACCAGTTCCTGCCGAAGAGAAGCAAATAATGAAAGGTAGAGAATAAGCAATCCCTCTATTGATTATATGGTGAGTCAACAATACCTTCGGGGAGCATATTTGTGTTTATATGTATATTTGCTATGAAACTCATTAGTTAGAGAGAAATAAAAAGGCGAAATTCTATGAAGAGAAAAGAAAAGAAGGAGTGGCCACCGTTTGAATGCGAGACGTGCCCATGGTATCCATACAGTATGTTCCAGGACCTTACCAGAGAACAGCTGGAACAACTTTCCATGGAAAAAGAACCCCGTTTCTTTAAAAGGGGGGAAGTAATATTTGAAGCTGGGCATCCCCCAAGAGGAATGTATTGTATCTACAAAGGAAAGGCAAAATTGGTTAAACAAGAGCATACAGACCACGAAATGATTGTAAGAATCGCTAGCGAAGGAGACGTTTTGGGATATAGGTCCATTCTTGGTAGCACCCCATATTCAGCAACAGCTATAGCCCTGACAGATATGGTAACTTGCTACATTCCCCTTAGCTTAGTTAACAAATTGATTGAGAGCAACCATAAAACGGCTCTCAGATTCCTCAGGCGATTGGCAAAGGACCTTGGAGAAGCAGAGAGCAGAATGGTATCCATCGCATATTCTCCAGTCAAAGAACGAATAGCCAGAATCCTGCTTATGCTTCAAAAAGTGTACGGAACAGACGATGAGGGATACATTAATTTAGAACTCAGTAGGGAGGAACTGGCAAGCCTTACCGGAACAGTCGTGGAAACAGCCATCCGCAACCTCTCAGCCCTTGAAAAAGAAGGATACATTGAAGTTAACAAACGGAAAATCAAAATACTAAATAAGAACAAACTAGCCTTCTTGGGAAACATTACTGACTGACAGACTATGCCACAAAAAGTCTTTTAAGCCTCCGAAAGCCTCTTGAAATACATTGGTTATTGCAAATAGTATAGCACTAATAAAAAGTAGTTCAAGCAGAATCGTGAAAGTAAATTAACACTACAATAATCATAGCACCAACTGTAAAGCCCCCGTAATATAAGCCATAAAGTTTGTTCTATAGTTTTCCTTTACTTGTTCCTATCCATTTAGCGAACTCTTCAAGCGTTACAGGTGCTTTCTTGTCTTTCCCAAACCATTCTCCGCACCTTTGGAGCCAACGATATGCAGTCTTTAACCAACTGTGTTTTGTTTATGTCTTCACAACTTGTATATACTTTTTTTTGTTGTTTTTTAAGATTTCATAACATTCTTATGTCATATTTTGGGCACACAAACAAAATGTATTTTCGTGTCTCCGTCTCAAATTGATGGAGTTGTCAGTTGCTGCGAAACAGCATATTTAGTGGTGCAAAACGCGATTACTATTATCATAGTTATTAAGAATGCATGACTATACGTTTTTTCTAAATTTTCAAATACCAAATAGGTATATAACCTGAAAAGCAGCGTTGTTCCACCGATTCTCTATTGTCAATAACTTTTTTGGAGATATTGTATGCTTCCTGGTAAAGGTATAAACTCTAAATACCCACCTATCGGTGGTATATAACATGTGAAAGGTGGCATGTAAAAATCCAAACATTTCTATTCGTCCTGCTGAATTACTACTGTTTCCGATTGTTATTTGTCCTGCTTGCATACTAACCCCGAGCATGATACTTCCTCCTGTTCCCAATATTCTTGTTTTTCCTCTTCGTTGCCAGGCTTTTATTATCCAATTGTAATAGCCACCAAAAAATGCATCTACAAATAGCATAGAGAGTTGTCTAAGATAAATCAAATTCGCATCATTTAGGATTAAAGGAATATCACTTCCTGTATTAAACGAGTAAAGACCTATGTCTGTACCTACTGCCCACGTGCCTCCACTTTTAATCTGCCTTTCTCCAAAGCTAAAGGCGTGTTTCCAGCTAAATTTATTAGGGCTGAAAAAGAAAACCAAACTTCCAAGTATCCGTGTAGAATTGAAGTTCGTCAATTCAAACTCCAAATCAGTATCTAAATCTCTTATTCTAAATCCTTTTAAATAAGCACTCTCTAATTCAATTAGAAGTTTCTGTTTTATAATAATTGGAACATATAAATAAAATCTCTTAGAATTTTCTATTTCCGATTCTCTGTTAATTGCAAGGAAAATGGCTGGAAAGGGCTTAATTCTAAGCCATAGCCCAGACATATTGTAAAAGGAAGTTCCTTCATAGGCAGTATATTTAGAACGGAATACTATATAACTCTGTAGAGAACCTAATTGAAACCCTATGCCACTCACCCTACCCGAAATAATACGTTTTGAGTGCTCTTGAGCCCAACTAACATAAGTAAAGACAACAATTAAAAGAAAAAATTTTGCCCTCCAAATTTTATTACAATTCATACTAATCGTCATTTCAAATACGTTTTGCTAATATAAGATAAAAATGCCTTAACTTTGTAATTGTAAAATTAGAGAACCATGGCAAGAAGAGGAAGAAAACCCCGCACCAGCAGAAGCAAGTTGAGAGAACAGCTCATCGCTAAGGGACTCCCAATGGTCATAAAAGAGGGTCCCCTTCGTTTCAAAGTGGATGAGTTGTGCAACAAGCAAGGAATCTCAAAACGAACATTCTACGAAATCTTTGAAAGCAAGGAAATCTTCCTTGCCGAGGTGGTTCAACTTTTGCTTGAACAAACCTACGAGACCCTCAGAAGTGCAGAAGGTGAAACGGCATTAGACCAGCTCATGAACTGGAACGTTAATGTGGTCAACCTGCTCAGGGAATTGCCCCTCACCACAGTTGACGAGCTGCAAAAACACTATCCTGCTGTTTGGGACACAGTGATCCGTTTTCTCAACAACAAAGTCCTTCCATTGTTGCTTGAAAACATAGAAAGAGGCAAGCAAGAAGGTCTTTACAGGGAAAACCTTGACGAACTCGTTATTTCACGTTTCAGAATGCACCTTTTTGAGTTTGTTTACGACAGAAGGTTCCTTAGAGAATGGGATTCCCCTGCCGACACATACATGCAGATTAGTGATGTTACTACAAGGGGAATGCTTACAGAAAAGGGAATGGACCGCTACCTGAAAATCCTTGAAGCCCTTAAGAGGAACGAAACAAGCCTTTCATAAGGGAACTATAATGACACAGGCTTCCATTTATCTCTTTTGAGTTAACTTTGCTAATCAAAAGGGGTAGGATGGAAGCCATTGTGTCAATTAAAGGGTTTCAATATAAGGTAGCACCAGGAAGGAAGGTTGTTATCCCTCGCCTGAAAGAGGAAGAGGGGTCAACTGTTAAGTTTTCTGATGTTTTAATGCTTGTTGACGATAAGGGTAATGTAGAATTTGGGAAGCCAACGCTTGAGGGTGTAGAGGTTGAGGCTCGTGTGGTTAAACATTTTAAGGATAAGAAAATTCTCGTTTTTAAGAAAAAGAGAAGGAAGCGATACAAAGTGCTACACGGGCATCGTCAACCCTACACCCTCATTCAAATTTTGAACATAAACAAATAAATAAGGAGGCTTATGGCTCATAAAAAAGGTCTGGGAAGCTCTCGTAACGGCCGCGATTCAATAAGCAAGCGACTTGGTGTTAAGCTCTATGGAGGCCAGTTCGCTAAAACCGGTAACGTTATCGTAAGGCAACGGGGAACCAAGTTCTGGCCCGGTGACGGTGTTGGAAGGGGTTCTGACGATACTCTTTTTGCTCTCAGAGATGGAATTGTGAGATTCAGACAACGAAAGGGTAGGACATACGTGGAAGTCATCCCTATTGAACAATTTCAAGCTGAACAGGCAAAGGCTAACTAACAGGACTTACTATAGGACTTGTTAGAATCCAAAAATTGGAAAGTGAAATTTGATATTAGAGAGGGGTGGTCTGATTCCTATATTAAAAACAGAGAAAGGCTATATAAATTTTTACCTCCCAGAGCATTGGTGCTACTTCACAATCCTCGTCCGTCCTCTGCTACAGCCGATTTGCATTACGAACCTTATGAACCCGACAGGAATGTCTTTTACCTAACGGGCTTGGATATGCCTAACATATATGTATTGTTATGCCCCGATTATCCAGACAAGGCAAAGAGAGAAGTTGTTTTCTATGATGAGCCTTCAGAGGTCCAGAAGATATGGGAGGGAGAAGGGTTATCCGCCGAAGAAGTAAAGAAGACCAGTGGCATTACTACTATCCTCCCAACAAGTGAGTTTTTCTCCATTCTGCAACAACTAATGTTCCATTCGCAATACGTTTTTTTGAACCTGAATGAGAATGAGCGTTATGTTCCCTCAACAAATGACTTAGACAGACTATTTGCATCGCAAATTAAAAACCTTTATCCTGCTCACGAATTCAGGCGATTAAATCCGATATTAGCACTTTTGCGTAGTGAAAAACAACCGAGAGAAATTGAATTTATAAAGAAAGCAGTTGAGATTACCCGCAAAGTGTTTATGGAACTTCTTGCCACTTTAAAAGACTTCAAGACCGAAGCGGAAGTTGAAGGTTTCATCACAGGTCGCATAATTGCTTATGGTGGAAGGAATGCTTTTCCTCCAATTGTAGCAGGGGGCAAAAACGCCACAATACTACACTACACCGACAATAACAAACCTCTTAATTCAGAGGACCTGTTGCTTTTGGACTTTGGAGCACAATATTTGTATTGGAATGCTGATATGACTCGTGTTGTGCCTTATGGTGGAAAATTTTCTCCACGACAAAAAGAAGTTTATAATGCTGTGCTAAAAGTGCAACGGGAACTAATTTCTTTTATTAAGCCCGGGCTTACAATTGCCGAGATTCAGGAGGAAGCACAAAAGCTCACAGCCTATGCCCTTGTAGATTTAAGGCTAATGGACAGAGAAAAACTAAAAGACAAAAAAGAATACCAACCCTTCGTTAGAAAATATTTCCCTCATGGTTTCGGACATTTTATAGGACTAGATGTCCATGAACAAGGATATAGATATGAACCGTTGCGTCCCGGGGCATACATAACCTGTGAACCGGGAATCTATATACAGGAAGAAGGGATAGGAGTTCGTCTTGAAAACGACCTGATTATCACAGAAACGGGCAACATAGATTTGATGGCAGATGTACCTATTGAACCTGAAGAAATAGAAGATTTGATTAACACATGAGATGGGTTCTCAAAATTGTTAAGTTTATTCCTAATGCTATCACTCTAACCTCCCTCTTTTTAGGACTTGTAAGTATAATCTACATTATTGAAAGTGCTCAGTTGCTTGTTATTGAAGACCTTGTCAGGCTTCGCATTGAAGTAAAGCCGACTGCCACGCTGTGGGCTCAGTTAGTGGCAGGTGCTTACTTCATTATCTTGGGGACAGTGCTTGACTTCGCCGATGGATTTGTTGCAAGACTCCTTAATGCTCAAAGTGAGATAGGGAAACATTTGGATTCCCTTGCTGATGTTGTTACTTTCGGTGTGGCTCCCGCCTTTATTTTATACCGACTACTTGCCCTTTCTTACAAGCATGGAGCCGAGGTCGCCGCCTCTTCAGAATGGATTTACTTCATCGCATTTGTTTATGCAGTCGGTGTAGCATATAGGCTTGCCCGATTCAATGCTTCAAACCAAAATCAAATAACTGATTATTTCTATGGACTTCCGGCTCCAGCTGCTGCCCTAACTGTAACAGGCTTGCCTTTCGCCCTATTACTAACTCCGGGCATAATCCAGTACTTCACTCCCACAACAATGTTCGTAACCATTGGTGTAATCACATATTTGACAATAAGTAGGATTAGAATGTTGTCTCTAAAAGGTTCTTTCACGCCTAATAGTCTAACTGGACTGTTCAGGATACTGCTACTGGTGGGCATAGTAATTGCTGCTGTCTTATTGATAATATTTTCTTTACCCATTATGCTACTTTTTCCCATCACAATGATATGGTATATCTTGCTTAGTTTTGTGTATCATATCTTGATGCCATGAGTGGACGAAAATTTAAGATAGGGATAGACATAATGTTGCTTCCTGAATTGCTTGACCCACAGGGTGTGGTTGTTCATAAGGCACTTCAACAGATGGGCTTTGAAGGTGTTGAAAAGGTGAGGGTCGGCAAGCACATAGACATAGAAGTGGAAGCGTCCAGCAAGGAAGAAGCTATTAAAGTAGCCGAAGAAATGTGTTCTAAACTATTGGCAAATCCTGTTGTTGAAACCTATAGAATCAATGCGGAAGACAAGTGACTTTTAGGCTTCCCATTTAATTAATTCGTTGTAAAGGTTAGAAAGGGCATTAGAGAATAAAATTTTGTTGTCTTTCTCAAGGGCTATTTGAAGGTTGGTAATATATAGAGATATTGCTTCAGGCATAGTTAAAGGTTCTAAAATGTTTTCCGCGTTTCCAGCATTATATTCTTTGAGAAGTTTCTGTAACGCTTCCGGTTCAAGGATTACTGCTTCTTCCATCAGGGCGATAAAGAAGTGTACATGGGTGAAGTCTATCCTTTCATAAAAATCCTTTCCTGAATATGCTAAGACAATGTAATCTCCGGCAGCAAACGGGTTGAGAAGAACTCCTACTGATTCCAGCAGAGCTATATAAAACAATGATAGGAACAGAGCCGAAGCCCTATATGACCTGAGGAGACTAGCTGGCAGATAGGACCTCCAGTGAACTGGGTCCAAAAGCCCTTTGTAGGAATATATGTCAAAAAACAATCTGTTGAGTGTTCTGATTTTATCCAGTGGTGTATCTGTTTCGTTTGTTTCAAGCCAGATAATTCTTTCCAACCGTTTAAATCTTTCTTGAACGAAATCTGCATATCTGGGCTCCAACCATTTTTGAAGGTCAAGGAAGAGTTCCATTAGAAATATCTCTCCTTCTTGCTTGTGCATCTTAAACCTATTCATTATGCTATCAAACTCAATGAGTTTAATAAGGGTTTGCGACCGTTCTCTGGCAAGTTCATTTTCACTGCTATAATTCACAAGTTGTAATTCGCCTATAATTTCCATACCTTGAGAGAGGATAACTTCTTTGACATGTTCATACACGTAAGGGTCTGGGTCTTCCAATAGTTTCAAAATTGCTTTCAGTTCTTTTTCTGAGAGCCTTTTTTCAATATCTCTCTGCATTGCTCAAGGGTTATATTTTCAGGGTTTATGTCGTTAGGTATTGGCACTCTTTTTCTGCCTCGGGACACGTAGGCAGTGCTGTCTTCCCCTCGGACAACATATATGAATGACCTGCCATCCTTAAATCTTTTAACAATTTTTTTCTGTTCATTTTCACGCTTTTCAATTATTTTTTCTGCCTCTATAATAGAGACGCTTAAAGGGTCGTCAAGGTTGCGTATGGGATATGTTTTTCCGTCGTATTCAAGGTAAAATCCGTAAGGTCCCACTTTCAACACAACAGGTTTTCCTTTCAGAAGCCCCAGTTCCTTGGGTAGTTCTGCTAACCTCAGGGCATCTTCAAGGGAAATAGAATCAATTCTGTAAGGGGGTGGCAAAGGCAGGAATTTAACGTTTCCGCCTCCTGGTGCTCCAATTTGAACAATAGGACCATATTTTCCTAAGCGTGCATAGACGTCTTTGCCATCTGGTGTTTCGCCCAGGAGTCTTTGTCCTGTAAATTGATTATCATTCAAAGCCTGTTCAACCTGCTTACTGAATGAATCGTAGAAGTCCTTTAGAACATCTTTCCAATTGGCTTCTCCTCTTGCTATTGCATCCAGTTGCTCCTCCATTCTGGCAGTGAAGTCATAATCCAGAATTTCCGGAAACTGCTTAATCAAATAATCGGTAACGATGAATGCTAGTTGAGTTGGGACAAGCCTCCTTTTTTCTGCTCCATAACGTTCTTTGATGACTTTTTTTGAGAATGAGTTTGGTGTTGCCTGCATAATAATTGTGTCAACCAGTTGTCCGGGAATGTCCTTAACTTCTACATATTTTCTTCTAATTATTGTGTCTACTGTGGGTGCATATGTTGATGGTCTGCCAATGCCTCTTTTTTCAAGTTCTCTGACGAGAGTTGCTTCGCTATATCTGGCTGGTGGCTTACTCCTAATTTGTCTGGCTTCAATTATGATTGGATATAGATATTGTTTTTCTTTCAAATTCGGCAACTTAGTTGCTTCTGCCGTTTCCTCGGTCTCATAGACTTTAAGGAATCCTTCAAACTCAATAACATCTGTTTTTGCCTTGAAGGGATAAGGTGTTTTGTTTCCCTCAATGGTGAGGGTTGTTCTTTTAATTTTTGCTGGTGCCATTTGACTGGCTATAGTGCGAGCCCAAATTAATTTGTATAATTTCTTCTCAAGGTCACTGCCGGGAATATCTGTTCTGGTCAGGTCGGTTGGTCTGATTGCTTCGTGTGCTTCCTGTGCGTTGCGTGCCTTTGTTTGAAACTGTCTTGGATGGCTATATTCCTTGCCAAACATTGACGTGATTGCCTGTTTGGCTTGGGCAATTGCCTCGTCTGAGAGATGCACTGAATCAGTTCGCATATAGGTAATATATCCGGTTTCATACAATTTCTGAGCGATAGCCATTGTTGTAGCAACAGGCAATCCCAATACTCTATATGCTTCCTGCTGAAGGGTTGAAGTTACGAAGGGCGGTGGCGGGCTCTTTGTAACTTGCTTCTCTTCTATCTTGGTTATTGTGAACGAATCTGTTGCTGCCGTTTGGACTATTTGTTTCGCTTCGTCTTCCTCCTCTGGATGATAGTCCATTAAGGCTTTTATAACAGGTTCTCCTTCCGGTTTCACAGCAAATTGTCCGGATATTCTAAAGTAAATGCGTGGTTTGAAGTTCTCTATTTCACGTTCTTTCTCAACTATGAGTCTCACTGCCACGGACTGGACCCGTCCTGCCGACAATGCCTTCTGACCCCTGATCTTCCTCCATAACAGTGGCGACAATCGGTATCCAACTATTCTATCCAGTATTCTACGAGCTTGTTGAGCATTAACCAGATTTTTATCCAGTGGTCTGGGGTTTGCCACTGCCTGTTTAATTGCCTTAGGTGTTATTTCGTGGAAAACTGCTCGTAGTGCTTGACTCTCCGGAATGTTTAGGACGTGAGCCAGATGCCATGCTATAGCCTCCCCTTCACGGTCCTCATCGGTGGCAAGCAGAACTAACTGAGCATCTTTAATGAGTTTTTTTAATTCTGAAATTATCTTTTTCTTTTTAGGAATGATGACATATTCTGGTTCAAATCCTTTATCTATGTCAACGCCGAACTTCTTTTCAGGCAGGTCCCTGACGTGTCCCTGACTGGAACCGACTGCATATCCGCTTTTGAGAATCTTCTGTATGGTGCGAGCCTTAGCAGGGGACTCAACAATCAGAACAACCTTACCTTTTCCTCCACTTTTTTTGCCTTTCTTAGTTGCCATAATCCATAAAAATTATCTGTGTTCAAAATCTAAAATACGACTAAAATTCTGAAAAAGTTCAAATTGAGAACTAAGATATGTCTGATTACGTCTTCACGAAGGCAACTGTCTTGCGCCCCGCATTTTTTGAACCAACTTCAAAGATGTACGCGCCCTGTGCCAATTCCTTAACATCTATTGCCAACCTGAAAACTCCTATTACCATGGGAATTTGCTGGAAATAAACCGTCTCCCCTTTCATATTGACTATTCTGACGAAAAATCCGTCTCCCTCTGGTAATTGTATCTCTGCATAAAGTACATCTTCAACGGGATTGGGATTTATTGTTAACTTAATCTCAGACGGAGGTTCAATGTATCTCACTTTTATGTCTCTTGATTCTCCTTTTTTAAGATAAACCGCGTATACTGTTGGGGCCGCTCTACTCTGCGTGCCATCATTAATCCAGAAAATGTTGGGTGCACTGCTATTAATCCCACCAATGATATACCCAATCAAGACGCGCTTATTCTCTGGAATCTTGTTCAGATGCAAAATCTCTCCATCTATGTATTGCACATCAGGGCTTGAAACAGGTATGAATTCTGAAGATGCCCCTACCAATCCAGGCATGTCGCCAATCTTATATTCGCTCAATGTCCAATCGGAATGCCTTGTAACCTTGCTTATTGTGGAAACGAAGGGTACGCTATCATCCCGGATTAGGTTGCCTAAGGAATCCATATAAAATTGTGCTATTCCTCCGAAGAATATTGTATGCATCTGGTTAGCAGTAGAGTCCCAAATGGGAACTTTTGCCGAGTGATAGTGGCTTAGATAGATATTTTCATTTACAACTTGGTATCCCGTGTCAAAAACATTAACGCTATTGAGGAATGGCAAGTTGGCTGTGAACTGAAAGACTCCAGTGAACATAGTGAATCCTCGGGAACCATCGGGGAAAATTTGCGGGCTCATATTGTAGTCTCTGCGGTGCAGGTTAGCCCTGTCTTTAATTGCTGAATAGTCCTGTATGGATAGAGTTGTGCCATCGTCTATTATCTTAAATTTTCTTATTTCTTCAGTGTATTCTTGGGTAAAAGAGGCTCCTCCCATTGGGTTATACCGTCCCATAAATTTCTGTCCTCCGCATAGATAGAAGAAAGAATCCAAGTGTCCCAATTGGCCTCCTGTAACTTGCATACGTGCGTCTTCAATTTGCCTGAAGTACTTAGCAAATGGTTTGCCATTAATTATTGCATCAACCACACTGTCAACATGAATAGCTGTCAAATTTGGAAATGTTATATGGTCTCCTGCCGTAGCACTATATCCATAACCCCCTATTATGTATAAAATGGAATCTCTTTGGTAAAATTGCATATTAGTTGATTGCAGCTGTTCCTGAATTGAAGTGGGTAAAGAAGTTAGAGGTGCTGTCCATACTCTTTGAGCCTTAATATCAAGGACTATAAAGTCTTTATTACTTTGTGCTGGGTCAAATGTTTCAAAGGGGCGACGTAAGTGTAACCCATCTCTCCTGCCTCCTATAATCAGAATCTTGCCATCGGAAGATTTTCCCCATGCAAAAGATTGGACCCCTGGCATATTGGGAATGCTTATTGGCTCCACTTCCACAATAAATTGTTCCTGTGTTAGTGCAACCGGGCTTAATGCTAAGCCCACAATTGCTACTAGTGTTACCTTTAGCCGAGCTGCCAGTCCTGCCAATTGTTTGAATAACACTTTCATGCTTTTTGTTTTTAAGTTAGAATCATAAATGTTCACTAATTAATTTACTGTAATTGTTACTGATTCTCGTGTCTTATGGTTTTTGGATGCCACTTCAATGATATAATGTCCGGAGTCCCATTTTGAAACATCTAATTTATATGGCATTTCTTGTTTGGAGAGTGCTTTCATCAAGACAATTTTGCCTTCAGTTGAATAAACAGTGAGTGTTAAATCAGAATCTTCAAAGTTGGGATTTATTTTAAGCAAGACAAATTCAGTTGCTGGATTGGGAAACACTTCAAGTCCCATAACATCAGGACTTTTGTGAGGAACAACAGGTATATCTGTAACTTCACTACTGTCTTTTATGATAAATACTGCATAGATGGTTGTGTCTGCAATGCTCTGCGTGCCATCATTAATCCAGAAAATGTTGGGTGCACTGCTGTTAATTCCTCCAATGATATACCCTATCAATACTCGTCTGTTCCACGGCAATTTGTTTAGATTTAAAATCTCTCCATTTATGTAATATTGTTTTGCTTCCAAAGCGGGGATGAACTCAGAAGATGCTCCCACTAATCCCGGCATATCCCCTATTTTATATTCACTAATGGTCCAGTCAGAATGCCTAGTAACCTTGCTTATTGTGGTAACAAACGGTACGCTATCATTTCTAATTAAATTGCCTGCCGAGTCAATATAGTATTGTGCTATACCTCCGAAAAAGACTGTATGCATCTCGTTATATGCAGAGTCCCAAATAGGAACTTTTGCCGAGTGATAGTGGCTCAAATATATATTTTGATTTACCACTTGATAACCTGTATCAAAGACGTTGACGCTGTTAAGGAATGGAAGGTCTGCACCAACCTGAAAAACACCGGTGAACATAGTGAAACCGTGTGAACCATCAGGAAATATCTGCAGACTCATATTATAATCTCTCCTGTGAAGGTTTGCAGGGTCTCTCCACACTGTGGTATCTGAAATGGTTATGTTTGTGCCGTCATCAATAATTTTGAACTTGCGTATTTCTTCTACATAGAATTGAGTGAAAGAGGGTCCGTTCATTGGGTTGTAACGTCCCATAAAAATTTGTCCTCCGCAGAGGTAAAAGAAAGAATCCAGATATCCCAATTGGCCTCCGGTTACTTGGAAAAATGTGTCTTGAACCTGTCTAAAATATGAGTCAAAAGGTTTTCCGTTAATTATGGCGTCAACCACGCTATCCACATGAACTGCTGTTAGATATGGAAAAGTTATGTGGTCGCCTGCTGTTGGACTGTACCCATAACCTCCGATGATGTAAAGGATAGAATCTCTTTGGTAAAATTGCATATTAGTTGATTGTAGCTGTTCTTGCAAAGAAGTTGGCAATGAAGTTAATGGGGCTGTCCAGACGTTATTGCCCAAAATATCCAGAACAATCAAGTCTTTGTTGTTATAGGCTGGGTCAAAAGTTTCAAAAGGACGACGCAGATGTAGTCCATCCCTTCTACCTCCTATAATTAAAATTTTTCCGTCTGATGATGTTCCCCATGCAAAAGATTGGACTCCCGGCATATTAGGGATGTGTATTGGAAGAAGTTCCACTCTGAAGGGTTCCTGAGCCTTGATACTATTGAGCATTAATAAAGCTAAAGTTATAATTCCGCTAAGTGTTTTCTGTAAACTTCTGTCTCTCATGTTTGCCAATTTGATTAACAAAGATACGAGATGAAGCTTACAAACCAAATCTATGTTCTCGGAATACTATACAGCGTTTCAAGGCAATAATAAGGTTGAGCGGGCGACGGGATTTGAACCCGCGACCCCCAGCTTGGGAAGCTGGTGCTCTACCCCTGAGCTACGCCCGCATCCGTATATATTTGAACAAAAGCGAGGGAACAAAAGTTCATATCACATAAATTATTTTAGCACAAAAGGAAGGGCTTCTGAGTAACGAGTTAACAAAAGGGATTGTTGTTAGAAGTGGGATTCAAAGTGTGGAAGTTGAATTGCCTGATGGGAAGGTTGTTAAGGCAGTGGTGCGAGGCAAATTCAGGCTCCTTTCATTTAGAACAACCTCTCCAGTGACCGTTGGGGATGTTGTTTATTTACGGCTTTTAGAAGATGGTACTGGCGTTATTGAAAACATAGAAGAACGTAAAAATTATCTTGTCAGGAAATGGCCTCATCGTAGACACACATATCAATTGTTAGCGTCTAACATAGACCAGGCTATTTTAATCGCTACCTTAGTGAAACCTCGCACTTCAACAGGATTCATTGACAGATTTCTTATAGCAACGGAAAGCCAAGAGATTCCGACTATTATCTTTTTCAACAAATATGACCTTTATGAAAGCGAAGAGAAGAAAATGCTTGAAGAGTTGCGAGAAGGATACACTAAGGCGGGATACACTGTGCTCAAGGGTAGTTTAATGGATAGTAACACAATAGATATTATTAAGGAGATTGTCAAAGGAAAGAAAACTTTATTATCTGGTCATTCAGGAGTGGGTAAATCCACATTAATAAATGCGTTGGTGCCCCACGCAAATGTTAAAACACAGGAAGTGTCTGAATATAGCGGAAAAGGGAAACATACCACTACGTATTCTAGAATGTATAAGCTCCCAGAAGGCGGATATTTAATTGACACTCCGGGAATAAAAGAATTTGACGTTCCGGGCTTAACAAAGCGGAACTTGAGGGACCTGTATCCAGAATTTAGAAGCATTCAAGACGAATGCAGATACAACGATTGCCTGCACGTTAACGAGCCGGACTGTGCAGTTAGAGATGCCGTGAAAATTGGGCAAATACCTATGTTCAGGTATCAAAACTACTTGCGAATTTTAGCTACACTTCCTAATTAAGCTTTTGGCTTATGTATAAAATACTCGTAATTTTACATAAGCGAACGATGATTAAACAAATGCTGAAGGTTGGACCAAGCAGGATTTATTTAACGGTCTTGCTATCACTTGTTTTAGTGTTTTCTTGCAGGAAAGAATTGGAAAACTTAAACAAAGAGGCATGGACTCCTGAATTGGGAATCCCTCTTTTTTACTCCAAAATAACTGGTTCGGATATTGCTTATGATTGGCTAAAAGCAAGTTCAGTATTAATCGATTCATCACAGGTTATTACTGTGATATATGAAAGCAAAGGAAAGTCATTATCCTTATTGGATGAGGCTCTCTTTAAACCCAGAAAAAATAATTCTATTCATTTTGATTCGATAAGCATTGCACAAACAAATTCGTCAACTTTCATATCTCTCGGAACATTTTCTGACGATTTTTCCATGAGTGTCAGAGACAGCATTTGGAACAATCACGGTTCCACAACAATGCTTCCTTCTCTGTCCAATGAAAGAGCACTCAACAATGTGTTAAACGGGTTTTCGCAAATTGAAAACGCCAGAACAATAACTGTAATAAATGGTTATCTTACAATTAGTATATCAAATGCAACTCCTTATACTTTTTCAGCAAACTTGTTATTAGTAGATGCCAATGGAAACCAGATAAACAGTTCTAGTATATACATACCTTCCCTTGCTCCCGGAACTTCTTTTACGTATCAAATGCTGGTAACAAACAAAACGATTACTTTTCCTATAAAAGCAAACTTTGTTGATATTTATGCTCCAGAGGTTTTGTCTATGGTTGACACTGCTATGCAAGGAATTACTATATCATTAACCTTCGCTCCGTTAACACTTAGTAGCATAAAGGGTCAGTTTCAGAACTTGATGTTAGGAACCTCTGAGTTGAGGCTTGCTTCCCATCCCATATTCTTTATGAATGTTAGAAATGGCGAGCTGGTAGTGCAGACCAATTGTTCAACGTGTTCAAATGTAACTTTTGACTTGACTTTCCCCGGTGTTACGGTCAATGGACAGCCCCTAATTGTTTCTGCAGATGCCAACTCAACCACACGGGTTAACATTTCTAATTCAATATGGCGATTTCCAATGCCGAGCCAATTGCCCATTGAAGTCTTTATCTCTTCGCAATCTTCAAACGGGACATTTCTAGTAAGTGACTCAATTAAAGTGCTTCTCTCAATTGAAAATTATACGTTTAAGATGCTCAAATTCTTGCCCGATAAATCAGAAATATCTCTAACAGACACTATATCAATTCCATTTTTTGCTAAGACACAGGGTTCTGCGGAATTTTTGGAACCATATATGGAAACACAACTTATTAATGGATTATTGTGTAAAATTCCTACTTCCATAAGCAACATAATTAATTCCAATGGGGACTACTTGGTCAATCCATACATTGGCACATTTATCACCCTTGACCCTGCACCTATGGAAAACTTCACAGTTCAATCATTTGTCTTTGATATTAACAATAGCAATATCAAAACATTTGTGAACAGTCAGCCCGCTTATGCATATACCGAACACATTGTGCTTTTCTATGATACAATTAAGTTATCAGAAAACAACAACTATGTTGCTTTTAAATCCTCATTAGCATTGCCTTTCAAAGGCTCTGTGTCTGGACTCATCGCGTCGGACACCACTATCTTACAAGCAGACATTCTTGAAAACACAAAAGAGGCTACTCTATATATCACTGCAACAAACTATTTCCCTCTGGAAACAAAAGTGTTCATACTCACCGCTACTCTGCCCCTTGACACAATTGCTACAATAACAATCCCTCCTAATACAACACAACAAAACAAGCTCATCACAGAAGTTTATCTCAATGAATCAGCAATTCAAAGGCTCAAAACAGACAAACATATTATAATTACTGCCATATTTGACTCACCGCCAGACAATCCAACCATAACAATTAAATCCTCACAATACTTTGAGGTCCATGCAGGGGTTAAAACTCGCACTATTATTGGGTATTAGCACGTGGGCACTGGGACAGGAATCAATTGAATGGCGACCGCCTGTCCACTCAGGTTGGTATCCTATGCCTTTGTTCCTTACGAAACACAAGTTGGAAGTTCGTTCTGAAGCATTTAGCGGCTTTGTATCGTCACACATAGTTTATCGCGACCTCATTAGACCTTCCGATTCCATAGAAGGAACCTATGACCTAACAGTCTCCTCTGCAATAAACAAAATTGTTAATAGGAATTATCTAAATGGTTACTTTAAATTATCACCAGTGTCAATTATGTGGAAATACAAACCGTGGCTTCAGTTTAATATCTCTTTGCAATACAATACGTATTTGCAAAACTATGTTTCTCGGGATTTATTAGAGGTTCTTTGGTATGGAAATGCTCCTTATAGAGGCGAAAGCAAAAAATTAGATGCTTCAATAAACCTTATGAGATACTATTCACTCTCAATGGGGGCAACTTGGCAGTTCAACAACATGCCTTTATTAACTTTTGGTTTTTCTGCTTCTCTAATCATGCCCCAACATATTATATACACTTTTTCTAATGAAGGCGAAATTTTCACCTCTCCATATATTGACACCCTTCGTATCAAATTGAACTATGAAATCTTACAGGGAAACAACCTGAGTATCTCTCCCCGTGGGATAGCCTTTTCTGGCGGAATAGCCTATCAACCTATTACAGAACTTTTTGTTTATGCATATTTCGCCAATATTGGATTCATAAACTTCAAGCAAGGAACATCGCTCCTGAAAATTAGTTCCAATTCCACTTACACAGGCACTGCACTGAGCAACCTGACCATCAAATCCCTTATATATGACACGCTCAACCTTGATGCCGTGGCAGATTCAGTCAGAAAACTTGTTAGGATAGACACCATTCAACCACAAATAACAAGAGTTCCAACACCAGCAACAATAGCAGTCGGACTCTCTTATCAGATAGACAATTCAACCCACTTGTGGGCAGACCTCCAACTGCTCAAATGGCGTTGGTTTGAACTATCAGCATCTTTCGGCTTAACCAGAGAATTGAAAGACTGGCTAATCGCTTCGCTATATTATGCTTATAAATTTAGATATCCATACAACCTTGGCATCAGCATGCAGGTAAAAATCTCTCCAAAGTTTGAATTGCGTATAGCTTCAGATAACCTATTAGGAACAATTGCTCCCAAATTCGCACACTCAGCACACCTGTCCATAGGTCTCAGATACATGCATGAATCACGACCCTACACACTCGGCGTGCCAAAGTTCTAAAAACATAGCAACACTCTGATAATTTAATTATTATATTATCTGTAAGCATAACAATAATTCAATTTTTATCATCTTATTACTTCATAAAAGAAAAATAACTACAATGCTTAACATTTAGAAGCTTCCTAATCAGTTACAATAAGTAATTCAATTACAACAGGTAGCATAAAAGCATTAATAATCTGTGCAATGTTTGTTTTATTGCTCATAGATATTATTTGAACTTTGATATAAAACATTAGTCATGTTTAAAAGAATATTAAGAATATTACAGGTTACATATATTGCAATCTGTCCTGCGTTTTCAATACAGAACCTAAAATCGCAAAACGTAGGGATAGGTATTGCAACCCCAGGTGCTAAACTACACGTTGAAGTTCCAAACACTTGGAAAGACTCTGTTTTTCTTGTTAGCTATAGTGGACAACCCAAATTAGTAGTAAATTCCTTAGGAAATGTGGGAGTTGGCGTGTACAATCCATTAGCGCCATTAGTAGTATCTGGTAAAATCTGGCAAGTAAATACCAATTATTCTATTTTAATTGGCGAAAGGGTATTGTATAGTGGTTCTTCAGGGTATTCTGTCCTTGTGGGTTATGAAGCTGCTGGAACAGTATCTTCGGCTGTTAATAATGTTGTAGGTATTGGGTATAAGGTGTTTTCACAAACAGGAGGTTCAATATTCAATAGTGTCGCAATCGGAGATTCAGCTATGCTCTACTCGGCATCTGGAGTCTATGCTCCTGATAACATTGCAATAGGCTCAAAGGCCATGAAAAACGTTGTTGGTCCCGACAATATTGCTATTGGTTCCAAGGCAATGTATAATGCCACTGGTGGTAATAGCAATATAGCGATAGGAACGCGTGTTATGGAAAAAATTTCAGGAGGAGCACGTAATGTAGTAGTTGGGGCATACGCGATGCAGAACAATACAACGGGGACATATAATACAGCGTTAGGGTACCAGGCTCTTTATAAAAATGAATCTGGTTGGTCTAATGTTGCTGTTGGAATACAAGCTTTATCAATGAACAGGACTGGACATCAAAATACGGCTATCGGAGGCCTTGCTCTGTCTAGTCTAGACAGTGGAAGCAATAACGTTGCAATAGGTTACTCCGCATTGCTGAGAAATATTAACGGAAATGGCAATGTTGCAATTGGATGGCAAACCATACAAGAGGATTCCTTTTCTAGTTCTAATGTAGCCATTGGATTTGTTGCAATGAAATTCCACTCCAAGGGTAACAATAATGTTGCTATCGGCTCACAGGCATTAGTAGGGCTCGGAGGAGCACCCTCTTTAAGAGAATATAATGTCAGTATTGGATCAGATGCCCATGCACAGTGTTTATCCTGCTCTGGTAATATTGCAATTGGTCATTTTTCAGGAAATAATGAAAAACATGGAATGGACAATGTTGCTGTTGGAAGATATGCAATGTATGTTGATTCTCTGGGTTACAGAAATGTTGCTGTCGGTTTCAGGGCTTTGACAGGATTACCCCTTTGGCGCTCAGATACGGGTAACGTAGCGATAGGAGCCTACGCATTGGAGCAAGCCCCTGGACAGTTTAATACAAGCGTGGGTTATAATTCAGCATTTTTTATCCCTGGGGGAGTTTACGTAGTAAACTCAACAGCTATAGGCTATGATTCTCGTATAACAGACTCAAATCAAGTGCGAATAGGAAATTCAGCAGTTTCATCCATCGGCGGTTTTGCGCCATGGACAAATTTTTCAGATGAGAGATTTAAAGAGATAGTAAACACAGAGATCCCAGGAACTGAATTTATTTTACGTCTAAAGCCAATTGCCTATAGAATAAACCTACAAAAACTATCAAAATATCTAGGAGAAAAATATACACATGCATTAGCTAAACAAAAAGAAGACGAAATTATTTTTGGTTTTTCTGCCCAACAAGTAGATTCAGTAGCTCAATCAATGGGGATTACGTTCTATGGAGTTGATAAACCAGACAATAACAGAACCCCTTATGGATTGAGATACGCTATGTTTGTGGTTCCCCTCGTAAAGGCTTTTCAAGAACAACAAAAAATAATTGCTTCTCAGCAAAAACAGATTGTTGAATTACAAAAAACGAATGCTATGATACTACAAGAACTGGAAATCATTAAACAGCAACTAAAAAACAACAGATAATTTTTTTATACAAAACCGAAGATCGCGAAGATCATTAGTCTCGCTTAAATACAGTCTTAGATTTTACTTGCAATATAGATTAAACCCAAATTTTGCACAAAATTCATCAACTGTCAATTTGTCATTGCCTGATTTATTAACATTACATAGCAAATATTTTTACTGGCGGTGATAGGTTGTGTATGTTCTCTAATAGCAT
>JAJRPU010000096.1 GCA_024280615.1 Bacteroidota bacterium
CTATAACAAGGGTGTCAGAGGCTCCAGACCCACAAGCCACATTTCTAATAACATCAACAGATACCACTTTTATATCTGGTTGGGAAGGCAGAGGCACAACTTTTAGTGAATCAAAATGCCAGGAATCAAAACCAGCACCAGTACCGTTTCCTATGCGAAAACGAATTTTAATAGCAGCTGTGGCTGGACATATATATGTTTCATTGTAATGCCAGCCTGGTGGCGTTGCCCCACCACCATTGTACAGTGCTATCCTGTGCCATGCAGTATCAAACCATTCCACTATTACACTATCACCATTATCGGGAGTTTCTCCACAGCCGCTTTCTCCAGGACGGTAATAATAAGATATTGCATACATAGAACCTGGTGTCACCTGTATATAAGGAGATTCAGCATACACACCTTGAACTCCCCATAATTGCAAGAAACCAGAATCAAGGGCACAGCCTCCTCCTGTAAAGTCAATAACTACATTAGTAGTATCATTAGTTACAAAACCACATCCCGTTCCCACATAAGACAACAAGGCAGGGTCATCAAATACTTCCAAATAAGGAGAGGGAACCACAGAACAAAGGGTAACAAATTGAGTATCTACTGATGCATTACCACCACAATAGGACCACACATAAAAATCATAGGTATTAGTCCAGTTGAGGCCTGTGATAGTATCGGGCGAAGAACCATCAGAAGTAACTATAGTTCCGGTTCCCGGGGTAAATCCAGAAAGCCCATATTCTATTTTAACTGAATCATAGGAACCCGAGTAAACTATTAATGCAGTGGTATTAGATAGCCATGCGGCAGTGACGGGACCTGAAAACAGGCACGCAGAAAATACTATTACAGAATCTACTGCCCAATACCAGTCATTATTATCATGGTATATAAATCTTACTTTAAGATTGGGGTTCACGAAGGGAGTTATATCAAAAAGTTCCCATGCTGCATTATTACCCCATCCACCGACATCATTGCCATTTCCATACTTGACTAATCTTTGCCACGTAGTTCCGTCAAACACTTCCACTATACCACTATCTCCTGAGCCCAAACTGTTATAATAGGTCAAATAGCCCAGATATACATTTCCTGTGGGGGCGGTAACAGAGATAACTGGGGTTTCAATAGTATCGCCTTGCGTACCCCCGGAATTATATCTAATGAATAAGAAATTTCCTTGTCCAAGGTCACTACCAAGATAATTATCAGTTACTGTCCATGTAGAGTCATAGTTTAATGGAGGGGTTTGGTCTACTATTTGTCCTCCGTCTTTGAGCGTCCACCCTGCTGGTATGGAACCTACGGCAGTGGTTCCGAAACCTTCTTGGAAATGGACAGTTTGAGCCCCTAACTGTGTAGCCATCATCAGCCCCGCAACAATCGTTAACCCTATCCTTCTCATAGCATACTCATTTTCACTTTACAAAGATAAGGCAAAAATTTTTTCCAGCAAAATGTGTGCATCTGCTTGTCTAAAACATAAGTTTTATCAATACTATGCCTTCAGTTTCAACAAACCAGACCCTACCCAATTTTAAAATGAAACAAAATTTATAGATAATGCGTTAGATAATCTGATGCCGAAAGTTTATAAGAAGATATTGGGTTTTATCTTGCTGTTGCTATTCTTCAGCAGCCATTCGTATTATCTATACTATCATCATTGTAGTAACAAGGATGTTTCCTACATAACCTTCGGAACTTCTAATTCAAAAGATGGTCCGTGCAATCACGATTTGCCCAAAAATTGTTGTGAGACAAATTCTCACTCTTGCACCAACTCATGCTGTTCAATTGACGAGATTGCCTCTGACCTCATTATTATCAATGTAGAAAAAAGAATTTCAAAGCAAGATGAAGATTTTAATCCAGTTTTCTCTCCTGTCGCTATAACTATTGAATATGCTTCTCCATTATTAATATATAATGTAAAGAATCCGCTTTCGTCATCAAGCATCAATATTTTCATAGCTGCATTAGACATCTTATCTTCAATTCGTCTGATTTGTTAGATATTTAAAAATCATTCTCATCTCTTCTCTGCCCCACATTTTTTATCACTAATTCACAATAAGCCCTTGAGTTTTTTACAATTCACAGAGGGGCAATCTAACCATCATATTTGGCTTAACAAATCTACATACGACAAGCATACCAAAAACAAAATAGCAATGTTTAAAATTGTTAGAGCATTTTTAGACCACAGACTTTTGGCTTGGCTACTTTTAATTGTTGTTGTTGCAGGAGGACTTTATGTTTCTCCGCTTGAGTGGCGACCGTCTTGGTTCCCTTCTAATCCTGTTCCGGTTGATGCTATTCCAGACCTAGGTGAAAACCAGCAAATTATAATGACCCCATGGCCCGGCAGAAGCCCTCAAGATGTTGAGGACCAAATCACTTATCCATTAGTAAGTTGGCTATTAGGCACGCCGGGAGTCAAGACAATTCGTTCAACATCAATGTTTGGATATTCATTCATATATGTCATCTTTGAAGAAGACATTGACTTTTATTGGTCTCGCTCCCGTTTGATTGAGAAGTTATCCAGCATTCCAGCTGGACTATTACCTGAAGGAGTTTGGCCCCAATTAGGTCCTGATGCCACTGCTCTTGGACAAGTGTTTTGGTACACATTAGAAGGGAGGGACCCGGAGACCGGTGAACCGGTTGGAGGCTGGGACCCTTGGGAACTCCGTGCTATACAGGATTTCTATGTTAGATATGCTCTTCAGAGTGTCCCGGGTGTTTCAGAGGTTGCCAGTGTGGGTGGCTTCGTGAAAGAATATCAGATTGACCTTGACCCCATTGCTATGCGTGCCCACGGTGTAACACTAAAAGACGTAATTAAAGCTATCAAAGAGAGCAATGTTGAAGTGGGAGCCCAAACAATAGAATTGAATAAAGTTGAATATTTCGTTCGGGGATTGGGATATGTAAAAAGTCTGAAAGATTTAGAAGAAGCTGTTGTTAAGGTTGTTGATAATGTTCCTATTCGCATTAAAGACATAGGATTCGTAACGATTGGTCCGGCTCCAAGGCGTGGTGGTCTGGACATGGGTGGCGTGGAGGCAGTTGGTGGAGTGGTCGCTATGAGATATGGCGAAAACCCTAAGAAAGTAATTGATGCCGTAAAAGAAAAAATCAAGGAGATTCAACCTGGATTGCCTGTTAGGACCTTGCCAGATGGAAGAAAGTCTCAAATTACAATAGTTCCCTTTTATGATAGGACAGGACTTATCAACGAAACAATAGGAACAATAGAAAGGGCTCTGGAAGAAGAAATTCTTATTACAATTATTGTAGTTCTTTTGTTGCTTTTCAACCTACGAGTTAGCTTTTTGGTTTCTGTACTAATTCCTATAGGAGTTTTAGCAGTTTTCATTCTTATGAAGGTCTTTAGCGTTCCTGCACATATAATGAGTATTCTTGGCATTGCTATTTCAATAGGTGTAATGGTTGATATTGGCATTGTGTTAACAGAAGTCATATTAAGGCACATAGAAGAAGATAAAGGGCTTCCTCGCTTAGAGGCTATATGGAACGGTGTCAAAGAAGTTTTGAGTCCCCTGCTCACTGCTCAACTAACAACCATTGTTAGCTTCTTGCCCGTTTTTGCCTTGGAAGCAAGCGAAGGAAGGTTATTTAAACCGGTTGCTATTACCAAGACTCTCGCTATGGCATCGGCTGTAGTGCTCGCCTCCCTATTAATTCCTGCCCTTGCATATTATGTTTTTGGTGAATACAAAAAGGCAAAAAATGCTATTCGCTTATTTGCGGGAATATTCCTTTTAATCTTAGGTATTTCGGCAATAACCAGTCACAACTGGTGGGGCATACTGGTCATTCTCCTCGGAACAATTGAAATAATTGTTGGTTTTTCTGGCTCATATAGTCAGTTCTTTAATAAAAGTCTAGCTTTCACACACTCCAAATGGTGGACAGCCATAACAGGTAATTTTACTAGGATTATTTTAATTGCCTTAATAGTAACTGCTATACTGGCACAGGAATGGATGCCTCTTGGACTGCAAAACTCTGAATTCACAAACTTCATATTTGTATTAATAGTTATCGGGGTCATTTTAGGCAGTTTGTTCATCTATACACGTATATTCAAAAATGCTGTTGTTTGGGCAATAAAACATAGTTGGCTTCCAACACTCTTTACTATAATACTTGTTATAATCGGATTTACTGCATGGCACGGAGTCCCCAGAATACTGCAACATTTCGGAAAAACAGGCGAAAAGATTCTAAATAGTGATTTAGGGATTGCCCTTGCTAAAACATTCCCCGGATTCGGACGAGAATTTATGCCCCAATTTGACGAGGGCAGCTTCCTACTCATGCCTACTTTAATGCCTCACGCTGGGGTTGAAGAAGTTAAAGAAGTTATTGCATTGCTTGACAGAAGGGTTATGAACATTCCCGAGGTGTATCAAGTGGTCGGCAAATGGGGACGTGTGGAATCAGCCCTTGACCCAGCCCCTATTTCAATGTTTGAAAACGTTGTCAATTTCAAAAGTGAGTATGTAACCGATGAGAGAGGTTATGTAGTAAGGTTCAAAGTTGATGAAGACGGTGCATTCATCCTAAAAGATGGCTCAAAATATAATCCAGACAAAGATGGTTTTAAAATCATAGACACTTCTCTGCTCATTAAGGACCCACAAGGCAAGCCCTTCAGACAATGGAGACCACATATCAAAACCACAGATGACATCTGGAAGGAAATTTCTAAACAAACTCAAGGGATACCGGGACTAACAGGCGCTCCCAAACTCGGACCCATACAAACCAGAATCGTTATGTTACAAACAGGCATGAGAGCTCCAATGGGAATTAAGTTATTTGGACCGGACCTTCAAACCCTTGAAAAAGTATCCCTCCAAATAGAACAAATCTTAAAAGAAGTTCCCGGTATTGAGCCCCCAACTGTTTATGCCGAGAGAGTCGTTGGAAAGCCATATTTAGAAATAAAATTTGATAGAAAAGCTCTTGCCAGATATGGGCTTACTATTGAACAAGCTAATAAATATGTTGAAATGCTCATCGGTGGAATGCCTTTATCCTATACC
>JAJRPU010000097.1 GCA_024280615.1 Bacteroidota bacterium
TCTGGGTCTATGTTGTTCATGGTTTCATCTTTTACACAAAAGTAGGGTAAATTGTCTAAGCAATATAAAACCAAAGATTTAAATAATTCATAATAATCTTGTATGCACAACAGTTGCGAAATGATTGATATTACTAAACACTTAGCACATGTGTCATAGTAACTTGCACAAAGCAATATGCATCTATCCCTTACCAGTAGCGGGGTTCGTGCAGATTTTGAGGTCGTAAGTCAGGTAAGAGTACATAAATATACTTGCTATCTCGTCAACAATGGTGTTTTTGCGAAACGGATGATTTGCATAAGCATATGTACGTAGAGCATATTCATACCACCAAGTAGAATGGTAGAAAAACCATATATTCTCTTCTTTCTGGAGACAAGACTTTATATGTGTTTGAGAGGGCGAATTCGCTGTGTTTTCTTTGTCGCAAATACATTTCAGCACGATACAATTGCATTATTTTACTTATAAAATCACCGGAACCCCAATATTTGTCAATAGTATTTATTACAAACCAATATGCTTTATTTCTTCTGTGCTATAAAGTATTAGGTGAAATTTTGTATTTAGTCCTCCATTCTTTTTCAAATTTATGCATTTCATTCAAAGATTCTGCCCTTAATAGAGGTAGAAGGTAATTACCAATTTTTGAGTGACTGTCATCTATTAATTCAGAAACCAACAGTCGTTTTTCTTCTTTACTAAGCAGTAGCAATAGATGGAACAGCCTTTGTACACGTTTCATAGATAACAATTTCTCCCTGTTATATAACAAAAGTCAAAATTACATAATATAAATTTTAGACAGGAAGTAGCAGAGTAATCGTGTCTATATGTGCCTAAGCAACAAGGAAATCCAGCTTATATGGCTTGAGTTTAGAATACTATAGCGGTTAGTCTGAATGTCTGGACTTGCACACTGCTTCCCGTATTTATGACGTTCACAATAACCTTTATAGTGTTTGTTCCGGCTGTAGCCGTAGCAACCCCCATAATAGTCAGGTCTTCATATTTGTAACCACTTGCTCCGGCAACTATGGTTTGAAACCGCCTTCTTGTTAAAAGAGTCCCATTGTGGTAAAGCTCAAGCTCAACCCGGTCGGAGCTGTAATCATGGTTATATGTAGTGCCGTCACCTATTATGAAAATTGTTTGTCCTGCAGCTAAGCCGGGTATTGTGAGTACTACTGAATCCTTTGTGTAGAGTGGGACTGTAGAGAGTGTATCGGTGAACACTGCCCCGCTGACAAGATTTTGCCATGTTGGTGGGTTGCCTGGTCCTTGCGATACAAGGAATTGCCCTGCCATGCCGGGATTCCCGCCGGGTCTGAAGTCTCCGTCTATCCTCAGGGAATCCTGTATGTATGTAGAACCTGTTACATGCAAAGTGTGAGTGGGAGTGTTTGTTCCTATACCTACATTTGTTCCATCGTCGTAAATAAGTGAATTGCATAACTCTGTCCCTGTCCATTTTTGGACGTAGTTAGCCATTGGGGATGAGCATATTCCAGCTGCTCCCCCTGCCCCTACTGATTGCCATTGAGGTGGGTTACCGGGACCTTGAGATACTAGGACCTGCCCTGCTGTTCCAGCGTTTCCATTTGGCATAAGTGCTCCGGAGAATTGGATGTTTCCTGCTACTTCAAGTGTTTGAGAAGGAGTGTTTGTGCCGATGCCCACTTTCCCATCCGGTTGTATTGTAAGGAAAGAAGATGAAGCTCCTTCCATCTCAATTTTAAGTAATGGTGAGCTAAAGCCAGAAGGTGCTATGATATGCAATCTTGATGTTGGGGAAACTGTACCAACTCCAACATTTTGAGCCAATGTAGGATAGTTAGATACAAGTATTGATGCAGTGGACAAAAGAGCAGCTACTTTGTGAAAAAAAGAAAGGTTAAATTGCTTTGCCCTTTCATTCGACAATATCTTCATCATGATTCCAGTTTTTTTCAAAGATATGCAATTCTATTTAACGAGAAATTTTTGTCGTTAAGTTACTATTGGTTTGGTTCTTATTATTAAAAAATTTCATCATTGACAGGTTATTTTACCGGATTGCCTTCCTTGTTTAGATGTGTTAATTAACTTCCATATTAAGAAATAATTAACCGGACACTTTATTATAATCCGCTTGCCTGTGGAAATCTTTACAGAATGAATAAGAGAACCATCGACTGAATATAATTCCCACACTCCATTGTTGTTCAATGCATTTATGAAAATGTATCCATTTTGTGCAAATACAAAAATCTGTTGGTCATCCTGTGGTTTTGAAACAGAAGATATTTCAGGGTCGGGTATAGTAGGTGTTCCCAGAACGGGCAGTGTTATGGAGGCAGGCCTGTTAGGTGATATGTGTAGGAATTGGACTGCTGGACGGGCTTTAACAGGGATTCCTCTGAAGGTATATGTTGCTGTGTCCATTTGAGTTGGCGAAACCCTGAAGAAATCGCCTTCCTCTAGTGGAACGTGTGGATTAGATTGATAGAGAGGATGGTTATTGCCTGTTATGACTATTTTAATTCTGTGTCCTGTGCCGAAGGTGTAGCCAATCGGGAAGGCTCGGAATTTAAAATGATAGAGTTTATTGGCTGCCAGATTGGAGTATCTAACCGTGTCAGTAAACGGATTGTCTTCTGCAAAGAGTCGGGCATATTCCCTTGCCCTGCCATTAACGGCACCTTCAAAAACATAGTACTCACGTCCATCGGGATAGACATCAATTACTCTAACGACGAAATCCATATCAAAGGAGTCAGTTAGCACATTGTCAATTGGGAAGCCTCCAGCCCAAAACTCAATGGTTGGAAATCCAATTATAGTTACAGAGTCAGTAACCGGTGGGCTAACAAACACAAGCATTCTCTTATAGACATCGCCATTGGGTAGTGTTGTATCACTTAGATATGTAAGGTATTTCCATTGAGTATCATTCATTAACATTTGTCCTTGACTGCGTCGCGAACCATCAGGAACCCTAATTCTCAGGTTGGGTCCCCCTATGGTATAAACAGGATTTTTGGGGTCTGTATAGAAGGTCAATGTGGTACTGTCCTGTGGAGGAACTAAAAATGCCGAATCGTTAGGATGTAAGTATAGTTTGTAAGGAGTAATGTTCGGAGGGGGAAATGTATCGGCGACTAGCCACCAATTGCCCCCCGTGTTGTCGTCTGGACCGGCTATATAGAAGCGACCCGGGGGAACTCCACTAGTATCCCTCTCATCAAAATTGATTTGTGAAGAATCTAATACGATTCCCAATGTGTCTCCAAATACCGAATTCCCAGTAGGTGAAATGTCAATGTAATAAATAGTGGTAGAATCATATCCAAATAATTCTGCACCCTTTATTCTAATGGGGAGGCTATCGAGGGGTCCCACGCCATTGAGAAAGTTAATAAAATCGTGATATGCTATGGAATATGTATCTGCAGGAACCATAACGTATATGTCTTGACCCAAGTATGTGGCTGCCAGTTGCCATTCTGGGTTAGGTAGCAGGACAAAATGGGGTATTCCTAGCCATTGTCTGAACCATTGTATCGGTTCTGTACCTAAGAGACGTGGAATGTTAGGCTCTGGACTTGTAAAATCAGGACCTAATACCTCATAAACATTTTCTGGATAAATCATATCTCCAGTGGTTGTTTTTCCTATGGTATGATGAGCCCATGGTCCCATAATTAGCTTTTGGAAATAGCGTGCAGTGTCTGAATACTTACGTGTTAATAGCCATGCTTGTATTTGTGCATAATTATATATATCCCACCAACCATTGATATTATATATAGGAAGGTCCAAATAGTCATAGCGGGAAGAGTCTGGTGAAATGGGAGCTTTGCTAACGTCTATTACAGCCCTTGCAAAGGACCATGGTTCGTGAACATTATTGTCCACTGCCCATAAGTCAACAGCTTTCTGCCATGCAGAAACAGGGGAAGTGTTGTATGGAGAGGGAAAATCGTTAAGTGTGTGAATTGTGTCTTTGACGTTAGCTGGTCCAGAAGCCCATTGATATGATACGAAAGCTCGCTCAAGCCAAGAATTAATTAACCCTTCTCTAAACATGCCGTTCATATTTCCCATTATCCATTGTTCAGTGCTTGCCACTATGGGCATTAGTGCTCGTAGATAAGGGGTTGGTTTGGTAGCCGCTGCCATGAACTGAGTATTACCAAGGGCAGATGGACCAGTCATAGCTATCTTACCATTGGAAATCTTCATAAACTCTGGATAATTGATAGTGTCAATATAATTCCACTCTAAGGAATCTGCAATGTAAAGAATTGTTTCATAACCATCTTGGTGCCTGTTAGCATCTCCCCCTGTCAGGTCCAAGGGATGATGCCAGCCGGGAGGTACATAAGGCGTCTTATCCCAGTTATCGCTATACATAGGTAGATATACGCCCCCTGACTTGTAACGGCCACGCACATCTTGAATAATGCTCATATATCCCATTATGGTCACTAGTTGGTGTTGACTATGCATTTTGTATTTTCCATAAGGAGTTCTTGTAAGTACAGCAGGTAATTGCCACGGATTGTCCTGTTCGGGAAACCAAAATATTTGTTGTCCCCTTTTAGCAATGGTAAGTGGATTTAACGTAACATTCATAAAAGTAAGGTCCTGAATCACCCAGTCATCAGATAAAATAGGCAAACACACATCAGTGGCTAAATACGTAGTATCACTCATTGGAATATAATACTGGTAGCATGTAGTCATTTGACCAAGGGTAAAGGGTTGAGCTTGCAATGAAAGTTGATTGATGACCAAGATAGCACATAGTTGCAATGATATAGCATTATTAAATTTATTGGCAATCTGTGTATGTCGCATAATTAATTTATTTAATGCTTCAGATTATCCATTCTTATCGTAGTTTCAGTAAAAATGGATAGAAAAAAAGACTTTCTTTCAGATAACTTTGCAGAAGATTGGTTCACCGCAATCATGATTCGCCATTGTTTTATTGTTTTACAAATATAGATATTGTTACATAATGGTAGTCTACATTTTTGTGTGACAAATTGTAATATGTTTTTTAAAATAAGAAATATAAATGCTTTATTCTTGTTTTTTTGAGATTTGCCTTTTTACCTATAGCATCTTTATAATAGTAGACTTATTCAGAAATTATCTTGACAGCATCTTGATTTTAAAGTTGCTTTATGTGCTTGCTTATTTATGAAAAAATGTTATGTATAAGCGCCTCACTATTCCCCTCATTATTGCTTAGTCTTAGATAAATTGTTCTTTTAGTGGGGTTAATGTGATAAAATATGCCATATTTCTTGTAAATTTGTGTGAAAGTATTAACAGTATTGCAGAGAATAATTGCTATATCTGCTTTGTATAAGCGGTTTTAAGTTGAAATAAATAACTATATCTTTGGAAAAAACTTACTTAGCGTATGAAAAGGGCACCAAGGTTGTTTTATCTTATTCTACTTTTAAATAGTGAGGAGCGAAGGTTGGTGCTAAAAGAATTGATTAGAGCAGGTAACATAAACCTGTCTGGATATTTAATACCTCTTCTTAATTGTAGTACGAAGGAGGATATGAGAAACAAAGAAAAGCAATGGGTAATTAAAAATAACGCATCCAGTAGTTATTTGTGGCAAACAAGAAATAGGGCTTATTGGTTCATTATAGAGGTTATTAATAATTATAGGGGCTCAGGCATTTTTATGAATCGTGTCTTACACTTATATAGAGTAGATACGTATCTTAGGTTAAGGGATGGCAGTGATAATGCGCTCCCTAATGCGTATGAAATTCTGCCCCCAGATAGAAAAGAAGCGTGGTTCTTCTTTAAAGCTGCTTGGTGGTTTGAGTATTCTTTGCGTATCTACGGACATAGTAATTGGAAATATACTGATGAGACTGTTGTTGACGAAGCATATAGGGCAGTCCAAGTGGCATATTTTGCCTTTAAATTGTTTAGTGCGTGTAGACGCTCTTCTACTTTTCAATTGTTGAACAAACAAGAGTTGGAGAACATAGTCAAAGATGTTAATAGTGTCTTAAGTAACAAACCTCCTTTTCATTTTGTGAGCATTTTATATTTTATGGGTATTTCTTTTGCCTTTTCCAGATCTTCTATGTGGAATTCCTTGTCTCAATTATTTCCTTTTATCTTCAAGTGGGCAAATGAGATATATGACCTAGGTAAGATGGTACAAAACAAGTATCGTAGCCTTCGACAAGATGCAATTGCTTTTAAAGCTACATGGCATTTTGCATATGAATGGGTTTATAACCTCCCAGAAATGAGCTTATTTACTGATGTAACCTTCTTATCTAATCACAAAACCGCGGAACCGCTATCATTGTCCGCGACCGTTAGGAAGGCTTGGTGGTTGGTTATGAATGGTAAATATTATGTAGGACACCTTATGTTTGATACCGCTAAGCAATCTTTAAACATTGATAAATGGCCATACGATCTCAAGAAATTATACTATATAAGCATGGCATGGATATATTTCGTAAGGCATAGAAATAAAGAAAAAACATTATCATTGATAAAACAGATAAATCCTAGGCCTAAGAGTGTTCTAAACATGTTGTCTAACATTTATAAATTATTTTATGCTATAGAGAACCATGATTTTTCTGAAGCAAGAAGAAGTGCAGAATCTATATATAGGTATTCAGTTAGAAATAATTTAATTTTACCGATTGCCAAGGCAATTAGATGGTTGGGGAAACATTTAGATGCCTCAAATGAAACAACTTTATGGCATATGTTCAAAGACAAACTAAAAGAGGCATATTTGCAACAACCGTGGAACCTTCATATTGAAAGAATTATCCCTATTAGGCTATACGTTGAATCTAAAGTTAACAGGATAGATATAGCACTTATAGACAATGAAAATGACTGCTTAAAATGGTTTTCAGCGTCTCAACTACAGCAATATGCGGAACTAATTTATGGATTTAAGATTGACACATCCCTAATCATAAAACGAGCAGAAGAGTTTTCTGAGATGCTTCAGAGGTATCTTAAAGATTATAAAACATAATTTACCCACATTTAACCCAGCTTTGACACTCAAGTTACGGAACTCAAAACGCACCTATCCCAGTATCCATCAGGCTTCCCTGAATTCAGGGCTTGAATTTTATGAGGACGCAAATTTTATTAACACATCTTGTTTCAACAAACCCTTGATCTTACTACTGTTCTAACAAAACACTGCATTTTTCATACAATAATTTTTGCATTAAATTGTATTGCAAAAATAAAACAAATTTTTTGACCAATTTTAATGCTTTTTGAAGTATGCAAACATGTAGTAATGTTAGTCTATCCCTTGATACTATTGGGATTGACCGCGATTCAGGTTCCGGAACTTGAGTATAAGGCTCAATCTATTAATGATTTGTTTAACAAAATCGTTCAATTCTTAATTTGCTATCACTATACTTATCATTCTTCGTTGCAAACATCACCTATAGAAAAGCTAAGTCAATTATTCA
>JAJRPU010000098.1 GCA_024280615.1 Bacteroidota bacterium
TCAAGAAAGATAATAAAGCAAAGACAGAACCACTGCCTATTGAAATAAAATGTTATGTCCAAGTTGGGTCGTTCATGAGCAAGTCAAATGCCATAACTGAATCTTGGAAGTATGATAAATATCCACAAAAAATTGTTTCAAAAGGAGGTCTATGGCGAATATGGTTAGGTCCCTATTCCTGTGAAGAAGCCTATCAGGTCGCCGAAGAAGTGAAAGTTATTAACACTGGGGCTTTTGTGGTTAGAGATACAGTCATTATTAAAGAAAAGGTTATTTCCCAAAAGCCCTTAGCCCTTCCACAACCGCAACACATTAGCATCAGTCCAGACATTGATTCCCTGAACTCATTGCTTATTGAGAAAAACAGTAATCGGAAGACCATTCAGGGCTACAGGGTTCAGCTGGCTATGTCACCTAAAAGGCAAGAAATCTTTGAGTTAAAAGCCAAATTTTTGAAAGAGAATACAGATATTCCTGCTTATGTAGTCTATGAACCGCCTTTGTTTAAACTGCAAGTGGGGAACTACCTTAGGCTAATGGATGCCCGAAGAGCAAGAATTGAACTGTCTAAAAAATATCCCAATGCGATTGTTGTGTGGCAAGAAATACCTATTGATGAGATTAAACGTACTCATTTTAGCGATTCTAAGTAATTGCGGGTTGTTTGCTAAAGACTCACTATTTGTCAAATATGGATTCTTAAAAGTTGGCTATGGCATGGGAATTCCCGCTGGGAATATAAAACAGGTTTCTGGACTCTTTGGCACACCGTCAATAGCAATAGGGCTAATGACAAATAAGGCTTATGCAATTGTCAGTTGGGACTACTTCTTTAGTCAAAAATTGCCATATAATCCTCTTGAGGACTATGTATCAATTGATGGATTTATTTACGATGATGAAGGCATCCCTGCTGTTGTGCAAATTGAGAGGAGGGGCTGGAGCATAGGAACTTCGTTAACCTTAGCATTTCCTATACAATCCGAAAGCAATATGCTTATTACCACTGGCATATCTGGGGGATATTTCACCCACTGGTTGCGAATCCATGTCAGGGAAGGGCAAGTCTCATGGCTCTCTGACCAGAGGATAAAGGAAGCGATGAAAGGGAGGGTCCAAGGACCCTATGGGGGCTTAAACGCTGGGTTGTGGCACGACGACCCTGAAAGAATGTTAACTTTTGCTCTTGACATTGAATTCAAAGCCATCTATTCCACACCCATGTATGACATTATTCTGACACCAACACCGTATAGCCAAACAAATTGGGATTTTCTGACCACCGTTCGCTTAGCATGGTTCCTGCCCGTAGGAGGTAGGAATAAAACATTTGAATACTAAGGCACCCAGATGGGAGGGGCTGTCCCACCTTGAGTGTGACAGGAGTTGCAAGAGCCTGACGTTGTCGGCTGGGGCATGTGCATCATCATACCATGCATGTTTTTGACAGATGGGTAAACACCGCTGGAAAGGTCCACTTGTTCTGTGGTATAGAAATTCCCGTTTTTATCTGATACCAAAGAGACTATCAATGTTCCCTGTCCGTTGGCACCAGTGTAAATCTCAACTGTTCCACCTACATACACATTGGTTTTCGTGCTGTCATAGAGAGTTCCTGCTATTGAAAAGGCAAAGGCATCTGTTCCGTTATGGCAACTCATACAATTGCTTCCGCTGTAATGACTGGTTGCACTCGCTGAACTAACCACTGTGGGTTGCTGAGTGTCCGAATCCTGACCTTCATTGTCTTTCTTGCGACAGAAAGCACTTAAGCCCACTAAAACACTTATTACCAAAATAGTAAAAGTCTTCCTCATAGGCATTTAATTAACCAAAATGTTTATATAAAAATAAGAGTTTTTTCCTCACATGTCAAATTTTGTGTAGATTAGCAAAAAAAAGTTTGATATGGAAATAAAATTTGGTACTGATGGTTGGCGAGCTATAATAGGCTATCAATTCACCACTGACAACGTGTCCAGAATAGTTGCTGGAACTGCCCAGTGGCTTAAGAAACAAAACAAGCCACAAAAAGTGGTCATTGGTAAGGACACCCGATTCGCCGGGGAGGTCTTTATGGACGTTGCAATTGAAATCCTTACTAAGAACGGAATTGAAGCCATTGTACCAGATACCGACTTCGTTACCACGCCAATGCTTTCGCTTGCCACAAAAACTCACAATGCAGGCTTAGGAATAATGTTTACTGCAAGCCACAACCCACCGCTTTATCACGGATATAAACTTAAAGCGGACTTTGGCGGTCCGTTGCCAACAGACCAACTAAAGCAAATTGAAGAACACATTCCGTTTTGTCCGCCTGAATATCAGTATCCTTCCAAGGCAAAGCGAACAACTGCTAAACTGGAAGATGAGTATTACGATTACATAACGGAGGAGTTTGACTTAAACGCTATCAGAGGCTTGAAGATTGCCTATGATGCTATGTATGGCTCTGGACAACGCATTATGAAAAGGTTGCTTCCCAATGCACACATATTGCACGGCGAAGTGAACCCATCATTTAGAGGCATTCCACCGGAACCAATTGAGAAAAACCTCAAAGAAGCAATTGAATTTATGAAAAACAACCCTGACTATGAACTGTGTCTTGCTACAGACGGCGACGCAGACAGAATAGCATTAATTGGGAAAGGGGGCAA
>JAJRPU010000099.1 GCA_024280615.1 Bacteroidota bacterium
TATTGCCAAAATTGGACACAACAATAAGGTTTTTGTGTTAAAATTTGTTGAGTAATTACTGCAAAGGGCAGACTCAGGATATAAGTAAAGATTTACACAATCCACATGGTTTATATTTAGTTCTTATGAAGTTGGCTATGCATAAGCGTTATGGCACGTTTCACATTTACTTCTATCATAAAAATTAAATGGCGTGTTATATAGCTTTCGGACTACAAAAACAAGTGTGCTATGGGCGTTAAAGTGCAAAGGAAATTCACTCAGGCAGGGAAAGATGTTTATTCAATGTTTAAGTATGAGAAGCGGGATTCTGTCCTCAAGGACATAAGCGGAAAAGTGATTAGTGAGATTAAGGATGTGGAGGTTCCGAAACAGTGGTCGCAAGTGGCAACAGACATTCTGGCACAGAAATATTTCAGGAAAAGGGGAGTGCCTAAGGAATTCAGTTCTGATGGGATGGAGCATTCTGTTAAGCAGGTTGTTCACAGGTTGGCGTACACATGGCGGTATTTCGGTGAAAAATTTGGATATTTTGCCAGCGAGGAAGATGCCCAAGCATTCTACGATGAATTGGTTTATATGATGCTTGCTCAAATGGCAGCCCCTAATTCGCCACAATGGTTCAACACAGGACTTTATCACGTCTATGGCATTAAAGGACGCAAGCAAGGACACTGGTATGTTGACGAAAATGGAAACTTAAAGAAGTCTGGTTCTGCGTATGAAAGACCGCAAGTCCATGCCTGCTTTATCCTTTCTGTGGAAGATGATTTGCTTAACGAAGGAGGGATAATGGATTTATGGCTTCGGGAAGCCCGAATTTTTAAGTATGGTTCTGGAACAGGAACAAACTTCTCTACTTTGCGAGGAAAAGGAGAGCCTCTTTCAGGTGGTGGTACTTCCTCAGGAGTCATGTCCTTCTTGAAAATAGGCGATGCTGTTGCCGGTGCCATAAAGTCGGGAGGCACGACGAGAAGAGCAGCCAAAATGGTGATTCTGGACATAGACCATCCTGATGTTGAGGATTTTATCGTTTGGAAGGCTAAGGAAGAACAGAAGGCAAGGGCACTAGTGGCAGCAGGGTATTCAGTGGAAGAAGCGTTAGAAACTATATCTGGACAAAACGCAAATAATTCAGTAAGAATAACAGATAAGTTTTTTGAAGTTCTGGATAAAGATGGATATTGGGAATTGATCGGGAGGGTGGATGGCAAGCCACTAAAGAAGGTTAAGGCAAGCAAGTTATGGGATGATATTGCGAAGGCTGCTTGGGAATGTGCAGACCCCGGACTTCAATTCCACGACACTATAAACGCATGGCACACTTGCCCGGCAGACGGCGAAATAAGGGCATCAAACCCGTGTAGTGAATACATGTTCCTTGACAACACGGCGTGCAACCTTGCTTCCCTGAATTTGCTTAAGTTTTATGATGTTAAAAAGCAAAAGTTTGATGTAGAGTCGTTTCTGCATGCCGTACGCCTATGGACAATAGTTCTTGATATATCTGTTTCAATGGCGCAGTATCCTGATAAACAGGTGGCATATCGGTCATATCTTTATAGAACGCTTGGCTTGGGATATGCCAATTTGGGAGCCTTGTTAATGGCAATGGCATTGCCTTATGATAGCGAGGAGGGCAGGCTTGTAGCAGGTGCCATCTCAGCCCTGCTAACAGGTGGTGTCTATCTTACAAGTACTGAACTTGCTAAGGAACTGGGCACTTTCCCGAGATATGAAGCCAACAAGGAACACGTGCTTAGAGTGATGCGAAATCACATGTATGCAGCCCTTGGACAGGTGGTCAAACTGGAAAAAGTGAATAAAAAATCCCATGTTTTAAACGATAATAAGGAATATCAGTATCTCATAGATGCCGCAAGGGATATATGGAAATTGGTTGTTGAAAACGGAGAAAAATATGGTTTCAGGAATGCGCAAGCGACGGCAATAGCCCCCACTGGAACAATTGGCTTGCTAATGGATTGCGACACAACAGGCATAGAACCAGATTTTGCACTGGTGAAATTCAAAAAACTTGTTGGAGGTGGATATTTCAAGATTGTTAATAAGTCTGTACCCTTAGCATTGAAAAAACTGGGATATTCAAATTCAGAAATAAAGGACATTGTTGAATACATAGTGGGTACGGGAACACTCAAGCACACGCCTCACATAAATTATGAAACTCTTAAACAGAAAGGTTTTACTGATGAAGACTTGAAAAGACTGGACGAAGCCCTAAAAGGAGCGTTTCACATAAAAGATATTTTTACAGTATGGACACTTGGCGAGGAAACATTGAAGCGTCTTGGGTTTAAGCCAGAAGATTACAACAAGCCAGACTTTAACTTACTTAAAGCACTTGGGTTCTCGGATGAAGAGATAAATGAGGCTTCGCTGGTTGCCTGTGGTCGTCAGACAATTGAAGGTGCTCCACATTTGAAAGAAGAACACTATCCGGTTTTTGACTGTGCTGTGCCGTCGCCTGGAGGAAAACGCTTTTTGCGTCCTGAGGCACACGTGCTTATGATGGCTGCCGTCCAACCGTTCATTTCAGGAGCGATTTCAAAAACTGTAAACATGCCCAATCAAGCAACAGTTGATGATGTAAAAGATATCTATCGGCTGGCTTGGGAGCAAGGCTTAAAGGCAATAGCAATATACAGGGATGGAAGTAAAGTCATACAACCCCTTAGCACAACCTCTTCAGAAGAAAAAGAAACTCAAGATTCAGAAAAACTAAAACCGTACACGGAGAAGAGGAGGCTTCCCGCACGCCGATATGGAATAACATGGAAGGCAAAGATTGCAGGACAAAGCATTTTCATCAGAACAGGCGAATATGAAGACGGACGCATAGGAGAACTTTTCATTGATATGTATAAAGAGGGAGCATCGTTCCGAAGCCTGCTTAATAGTTTTGCTATTGCCGTTTCCATAGGTTTGCAACACGGCGTTCCCCTTGAAGAGTTCGTGGACAAGTTCATTTTCACGAAATTTGACCCTGCCGGTCCAGTGCAACATCCATATATCAAACACACAACTTCTGTACTTGACTTCATCTTCAGGCTTCTTGCTGCTGAGTACCTTGGCAGAGTGGACCTGTTGCATGTAAAACCCCCATTGCATAAACTGAGAATAAACGAGATTAAAAACAAAACAAATAATCTATCAGAATCAGGTAATCTGAGTGAGGCACGAGAAGTAAGCATATCAACAGAATCATTAGAACCGCCACACCATCACGAAGAGGGAGAGTCAGAAGCCGAAATATGCCCCGTTTGTGGAAACGTAATGATACGAACAGGCACCTGCTACACATGCCCCAATTGCGGAACTACATCGGGCTGTGCGTGAGGTAGGTAATATGTTTATTGATAAGTGCGTTGAATATGGA
>JAJRPU010000100.1 GCA_024280615.1 Bacteroidota bacterium
AGGCAAATCCTTGATTCAATCCTTGCTGAGGAAAAGAAAATAATCTTTCCCGATGATAATCACGAACATTTATGGAGAATTTTCAGGAAAGCCGAAAGGGGCAAACGCATTAGAATCCTGCACTATGGAGACTCTCAGATTGAAGGAGAACGAATCACCGCACAAATTAGGAACGAATTGCAGAAATTGTTTGGAGGGAGAGGTCCCGGACTGGTGCCTGTAATACCTGTGGCACCAAAACTTTCTGTTAAAACAGAGTATTCTGACCATTGGAAGAGAGTGCCCGGATTCGGCAAGGTGGACACAACAATCAAGCACGGAAGGTTCGGTCCCCTGATAGTTTACTTTGAATCCCGTCCGGATTCTTCACAGGAATCATGGTTCTCGCTAAAACCTAACAAATATGCCTACTACAGAGCAAAACGATATGATAAAGCAGTGTTTTTCTGGAGTATACCTAAGGACACGGCACGAATAAAAATTTTTGTTAACGATAGCCTGTATCACGATTCTCTATACGAACACGCCCGATTAATAATCAAAGAGTTGACTATTCCCCCGGGTGCCACAATCACATTCAAACATTCCGGTGCCCCAATTCATGTTTATGCCATATCCCTTGAAAACAAATCAGGAAAGGGAGTTATAATGGACAATATTCCCTTGCGTGGGTCCGCCGGAACAATCTTTACACGACAAAACAAATCATTCCTAAAACTTTTCTATGACTATTTGAAGCCTGACTTGATAATCTTACAATTTGGTGGTAATGTGGTCCCATATATTGACAATGAAAAACGATGCAAGAACTACGGCAGGTGGTTCGCCTCTCAAATCAGATACCTCAAATCCATAGCTCCAGAGGCTTCCTTCCTCGTCATCGGACCTGCCGATATGGCAACAGTCATTGATGGCAAATTGCAGACATACCCGATTCTTGAATGCGTAATCAACGTTCTGAAAGAGGCTGCCCTTCAAAATGACGCTATGTTCTGGAATATGTACCTAAACATGGGGGGTGCTGGAACAATTATTCAATGGGCAGAGGCTGACACGCCACTTGCCGCAAAGGACTACGTCCACTTCACTATTCCAGGCGTTAAAAAAGTTGCTAAACTGCTATGGGAAGACATTTTGTATGAATACAACCTTTACAAGCAGGCAAAAGGAGAAAAAATCGAAGGACTATGAAAAAAACATTTATGATTCTTGGAATAACTTTATTAACACTAACAACAAACGCACAGAAAGGCTTGCCTATCAAATATGAAAAAAACATTCTGGAATTCCCTGGTGGAACTGATTCCTTTGAAGTGTTCTGGCAGAAACTGGACTCTTTGATTTACACAGGCAAGGGACAAATTCACATTATGCACATTGGTGGGTCGCACGTCCAAGCAGACTTTTGGACAGGCAAAATGCGTCAACTATTCCAACGTTCCATAATGGGTGCTGACGCCCCAAGAGGACTCGTTTTCCCATACAAAATAGCCCGAACAAATAGCCCCTACAACTACACTTCTTCCTACACTGGCAAATGGAAAACTTGCAAAATCTCTCTGGTGAGAAAGCCCTGTCCAAATGCTGGAATAATGGGCTATAGTGCCACTACTTACGATTCTTCCGCTTCATTCAGAATATATTTCCGGTATGGTGAAAGATATCCCTTCACAGCAGTGAGAATCTTCTACCTTGATGATTCGCTGTCTTTCATTCCGATTCCCGACGTGCCCGATTCCTTAATAATAGACACTATTAAAGGCGAAGGATATATTGAATACCATTTTAGTGAACCGCTGGAAACAATTAAGATAAAACTGGAGAAAACAAACTCGGTGCAGAAAAGATTCACACTCATGGGACTTCAATTGATGAGTGATGAGGCTGGCATAGTTGTCCATAACGTTGGTGTGAACGGTGCTTCGGTTAAGTCATATCTCAAAGCAGACCATTTCATTAGCAATATCAAGGTGGTGAAGCCAGACCTGATTATCTTTTCCGTTGGAATTAATGATGCCCTTGAAGACGACTTTTCTTATGAGACCTACGTTGCCCGATATGACTCTCTAATAACAGCTATTAAAAAAGTTGTACCAGACGTGCAAATCATATTCACTACAAACAATGACAGCTATTATAGGTGGCGTTATCCCAACAAAAGGGCATTTGTTGTCCAAAAAGCAATGCGTCATCTGGCAGAGAAATATCAAGCTGCATATTGGGACATGTTTGAAGTAATGGGTGGTCTGGGCAGTTCTTGGGATTGGTGGCTCGCCTCATACATGCAGAAAGACAAAATTCACTTCACTAAAAAAGGATATTTCCTAATCGGTGAACTATTGTTTTGGGCAATAATGGACGCCTATGGAAACCATTTACGAAAGGTTGGAAGAGTGGATTGAATACACATTTTCGCTGGATAATTTTATTTCATTATTGCAATATGACCCTACAAATCCGTTTATATTTACAAAACTTCCCTTCTGGATATTTCTTGTTTTAATTCTGCCGGGCTTTGCCCTTGTTGCTAAACGAACCTTCCTGCGTAACGTATATCTCATGATTGTTTCAATGTTTTTCTATTATAAGACCAGTGGATTGTTTGTCTTAATCCTTGTGTTTTCAACTGTTAGCGACTATTTCTTAGGGCTTTTTATTCACAATGCTGATAAGCAATGGCTTAGGCGAATTGGTGTTGCAATGAGCGTTTTCATCAACCTGTTTGTATTATCATATTTTAAATATGCCTATTTCTTTGTTGACGTCTTAAATCAAATGTTTGACACTCATTTTGTTGTGTTCAACTGGTTTGCCCACTGGGCCAATGAAGCGATGGGAACCCATTTTGAAGTCGGTGAAATCCTATTACCTGTCGGGATTTCTTTTTACACTTTCCAAACCATCAGTTATTCGGTTGACGTGTATCGTGGACATGTCCAACCAGTGAGGAACATTCTGGACTTTGCTTTCTATGTGAGTTTCTTCCCGCAGTTGGTTGCAGGACCAATCGTTAGGGCTTCCGAGTTCGTGCCCCAACTCTACAAACCATTTAAACTATCCAAACAGGAATTCGGCTTTGCTAACTATATGATCATGAAGGGCTTAATTAAAAAGATGATTTTTGGTGATTTGATTGCCGTTAACTTCATTGACAGAGTTTTCGCTAATCCTACTATGTTCGGTGGGTTTGAAAACGTGATGGCTGCTTTCGGATATTCCCTTCAAGTGTATGCTGACTTCTCTGGATACACAGACATTGCCATTGGAATCGCTAAACTGTTTGGGTTTGACCTGCCCAAGAACTTCAACTATCCCTACAAAGCCCAGAACGTCGGTGAGTTCTGGAAACGGTGGCATATGTCCCTGTCCAATTGGCTAAAAGACTATCTTTACATTCCTCTTGGTGGCAACAGGCACGGTAGCGTTGGTTCCCTAATCGTTGTTATAATTATTGCAATTGTTATATTTTTCCTTGCTAAGAACCAACTTTGGATTATAATGCTTCTAGTGTGGACACTGGTTGCCCTCGGATTACTGTATATCTACCCGTCCACAAGAAGACACGTAACAACAAACATAAACCTTATGTTAACAATGCTATTAGGCGGGTTGTGGCACGGTGCCAGCTGGAACTTTGTTATTTGGGGCGGGCTCAATGGGCTGGGACTGGTGATATACAAATACTGGCGGAAAATCAGTCCTTTCACTGGGACGAAAAATCCAATAGCGATAGTCTTTGCTGCCCTTCTAACTTTCACGTTCATCACATTCACACGGTTCTGGTTCAGGGCTCCCGACACTCAAACAGTTGACTTAATGTTCCATCAAATCATCAATCACTTTGATACATCTATCATCCCAGAAGTGATTAAGGGCTACTGGATTTTCTTCTCGCTATTTGCTCTGGGAATGTTTCTGCATTGGCTGCCACAAAAAGTCAAGGATTCGTGGCTTCATTTCTTTGAAAACGCTCCCTTCATAGTCCATGTAATCGCATTCTTCATAACAGTTATTATTGTTTATCAAGCAGCTGCTGCCGGACTCCAACCGTTTATATACTTCCAGTTTTAAAGTAAAAAATCACTTATCTCAATTTCCAGCACATGCCCCTAAGAAATCTAGTCTTATCGAGAGATTGAGGCATATATTAAACTCAACTTACAACCCATACCCTTAACAAAATCTAGTAATATCCAGGATTTAAGGTGTATGTCTAAAATTTTGCATCCTATGATTTTCGGTAATTTGTAAAGAAATTTGCAAAAAAAAAATCTATCGTATCTTTGCAAAACAAAAACATTGCAAAAATTATAATAATTGATGTTGCATGGTTGGTTAAAAATTCAGTTGTGGCAATGCAATTGAGGACCTTAATGGCAATAAGATTAATTGCGTCCCCATAAAATTTATGCTCTGATTTCGGGGGCGCCTTATAAATACTGAGCTGAGTGCGTTTTAGGTCTTGGAACTTGAGTATTAGATACAAAATTTGTAGTATGAAAATTGCGATCATTTGCAAAGGGTCTAGTAAAATCAATGGTTTTATGAAACAGGAAATGTTAATAACATTTGCGTCCTCATGAAATTCATACCCTGAATGCAGGGAAGCCCGTTGGTTACTAGGATAGATGCGTTTTGAGTTTCGTAACTTGAGTTTTGGATTTTAACATAAAAGAATTTGCACTCAAGTTGCGAAGATATAAAGGTGAATTTGATACGAAAAAAGTTAACCAGAGTAATCCTATTTATCACCCCAAAAGGTATATAATATTGAAAAAACTAATACTTACTACAATTTCCATATTTCTACAAAATAATCCATAAGATTCTTTGTTCTTTTCTCTATTTTTTCTTCATTCCAAGTTTTATCTCCCTGATCAAATTTTTCTACAATGTCTTTAGTAATTAGTAAATCTGCATAATGCCTTATTCCTCTTTTTCTTCCTTCACCGTTTATTTTACGTTCAAAATCATAATTACGAAGAGATGCATTAAGCCTGCCTCTCAATAGAGTCATATTGCCAAGCCAAAATACTTTTTCTTCTCTGTCATTTTCTTTCTCTATATCAGTTAAATTACCATTCGGATGTGGTACTCTATCAAAATTCCAATATTCTCTCCACCTAATGGGCATGATATGCTCAAGACTGTATGTATATTTTAACTCTAATATATCGCTTCTTTTTTCTTTATGCCGGCGATATAACTCTATCCAGAACAAAACTAAGGAAGCCAATTTATTAGGCACTCTTTTAAGACCAATTTCAATATCTTCTTTAGTTATTTTCTCTGCTTCTTTTTTCAAATTTGTTGGGTCTTTTATGAATTGCTTGACAAGTTTATTATAATTTTTAACTGGTATTTTTTGGGCAACAGCATTACAAATAACAAAGTTCTCAAGGAATTTGAGATATTCTTTCTGTTCAGTTTCATCTTTACTTTCTATTATGTAAAGAATGAACGGATGAAAAGTTGATATGTCTAAGATGTTTAATATGTGAAGTAATCGCTTTTTAATGCCGTCAAGATCATTACTGAAAGAAAAAAGCTCAGATTTGTCAAAATCATAAATATTCTCTTCATATATTTTGGCATACTCAATTATTTTAGTGATAAAGCTTTTAAGCTCTTCTGTTGTCGTGAATTCTTCTATTTTTTTTCTGTATAGTTTCGATAGATCCGACAAAGTATGCTTATCAGGATCATAGAATTCTTCTATAACTGCAACTGAATGTAATAAGATTTCAATATTTTGTCTTTTCAATCTACCAGTCGTTAGCTCTTTATCCCAATAAGCTAATGTATCTTCGTCTTTCATGAAAGTTTTTTCCCATGTTTCTTTATATGTTTTAATTGCTTCTTGCCTCCCGGACAACTCAATCAACCTTTTAAACAAAGCATTTTTAATTATTTCGGCGGAAGTAAGTCTAACGCCAGCAGTATTTAAGGTGTCAAAAATTGATTGCTCATCATCTCTTTCTTCTAAATCTATTACAACTAGCATTTTGTTATCTGAATCAAGTATTTTATTTAGAAGTTTTCTCTTTTCTTCCACGTCCATCTTCTCAAATCTTTCTCTAAAAAATTTATAGCATCTCAATATTCTGTGATTTTTTTCATTAATTTGGCTTAAGTTAATAGTTTCGGACTCTTTTATAACTTTTCTGTAACTTTCAAAGTCCACAAGAGAGTGTTCTATTCTTATTTCATCATAATCTGGAGAGGTGTAATCTTTTTTAAAGAACAAAATTTGTAATATCGTGTCTCTCACATTTTGTTTTATATCTTGAGGAAAAGAGTCGTAGAGAGCCTTCAAAAGTATTGAGATTGTAGTCAATCTTTGCTGCCCATCTATAACTTCAAGTTCTTTAGGTTTTCCACTTACTGGTGGAAGTTGTTTAAGTATGATAGCACCCAAAAAGTTGTTCGTTTTCTCCTCATTAAGAAACTCCTCAATTAAATCTTCCCAATTATCTTTATCCCATACATAAGTTCTTTGAAAGAACGGGATTTTTACTTTCCCTTCCATTATTAAGAATCTTAAAGATTTTTCTTCGGCTTTCATTGCTTCAAAATTTTATACAATTACAAAAGTAGTACGAAAACACAAAACACATGGTTGTTTCTGCCAATTACTTGTTGGCAAGTTATTACGGTTAAAAACAAAATGTTGTGTAATGCACAGAGCAGAGTTATTAAAAGTGATACAAGACAAACAGGACAACCTAAACGCACTAACACTTTTTGAGAAGGGGAGGGCTTTCCTTACACCCTCCCCCCTTTACCTGCCCTTCCTTAAAATTGCCTTTAAAATCAACTAACAATGAAAAACACAAAACAACAAAACCAAACACAAATGAACAAAGACACTAACGAAATTACACAAGAAGAACTATTCAAGGAGCTGAGAAAGAAGGTTGCTGACGTGGTCAAGGAATTCTTTGAAAAAATGCTCATTGCAGAAAGGGAAGAACAAAAACAGCAACTTGGTGACCAGAACAATGGCTTTTACACCAGAGCAGTGCATTCAGCATTTGGTACCATAGAGGATTTGAAATTCCCACGGCTTAGACGACACAGATTCCGTTCTAAAATCGTGGGCTTCTATCAACGTTCTGTGCTGTTAGGCGACCTAATATTTCTCTTGACCCTTGCAGGCAAGAGTGCTTCTCAAATAAGCAGGTTTTTGAAAGAAGTTTTGCAAGTGCAGATGTCGGCTTCAACAATTAGGCGAGTCATCTCCTCTGGACAAGAGATAGTTGACAAGGTTACGAAGAGTCCTTTGCCAGAGGAAGCATTTGCCTTATGGCTGGACGGAATACATCTTCACTTTCGGCAAGGATGGACTACTATTGGGGGTGTTGTTTTGGTTGCAATGGCTATGTTCTACGATGGCACAAGGAAAGTAGTAGGCATTATGCCAGCGACCACCAGTGGAGAGAGTGCTAATTTGTATGAGGACTTGTTGCAAAATTTGAGAGAAAGGGGATTGAAAAAAGTGGAATGGATTGTTACGGATGGTCTCAAGGGCTTGGACACGGTAATCAAAAAGCACTATCCAATGGCAAAGCATCAATTATGCACGGTTCATGTGATGAGGAACATCAGGAAGCGTGTTCAGCAGAGGGATGTTCAAGGAATTATCACTGATTTCAAGCAGATTCTTGAAAGTGCCACATATGATGAAGCCATAGAGAGGTTCAAGCAGTTCAGAAGCACTTGGCAAGGTAAGTATCCCAGATTGATAAAAATCATAGAAGGTCAACTGCCACAGATACTTGCCCACATGGAATTGCCACCTTGGTTAAGGAAGTATGTTAGAACAACCAATGTGATAGAGCGATTTATGAGGCAAGTAAGGGAGACAGTAGGCAGGGGTGTGCTCACAGGCTCTGAATACAGAACGGAGGTGCTGGTATGTTTTGTAGCCAGTGAGTATAACAATAGAGCAAGAAAAATTAAACATGTAGCCTTGTATGAGCAATGGTTAGCAGAACGCAGACAAAATAAACCTCAAGATGAAAGGAACTAAAAACATAGTGGTAATGTTGTTACATACAGTAAGCATAAGCTTTACACAAAATTTGATTCATTACCTCTTGGGTTGTTGGCACTTGCCTGTTTTTTAGTTCTGTTTATTTTTCTCCTCATAGTAATGCAAAGATAGGGACAAAAATCTTTTATAGAACCATTATTGTGGACAACAAAAACAAAAATTATAGTACGCAAAATTCTTGATATATCGCCAAAACCCTTGATATTACTAAGATTAGCAAGG
>JAJRPU010000101.1 GCA_024280615.1 Bacteroidota bacterium
GACAATCAGGCTTGGATTCCAGAAGTGAAAGTGGAAGGTGCAGATAAAGGCATTAAGCATACTATTGTTGTGACCAAAGACGCATTTGCTAAAGGAGGAATCACAACCCTCATAAATAATAAGCCTTATTACTTTATGGTTATTGCATATGCAGCTAATAGGTTCAGAAAATTTGTTCCTGGTGATACACTACCCGGTCAGACTATTGAATTCTTACCAGGTCGTAAAAACGTTAGGGTTTATACAGCAATTCCACATAAACCAATAACATATCAATTTGGTACTAAGCTGAACTCCACTTATGGTGATGGTCCTGTTGTGAAGAGGTTGGCTGGAGGGGGTGGTGCAGGTGCTACCCTCCAATTTACTGACGAGGCGTATAACCTGTTGGGTGCTATTGACCCGGCATCCCCAGAAGCTGCTAATTCTCAGTATGCATATTATAAGCCCAGAACAGCTCCAATAGATGTTCAGGTGATTGACCCACTTAAAGTTGTACCATCTACTTATAGAGTGTATATCAGACCGGCTGCAATGGCACTGGCAGGAGTGGAAAACATACCTGTTAATCCTGGAGATACCACTTTTTATATCTACGACGTTGATGCAAAGCAAATCATTTATGCAGATGTGGTAGATACCGTATATCTCGGTTTTGATGGAACTAATGATGTTTATGAATATAGAGCAACTATTCAGAGATTAAATGAATATGTATTGCAGGATAGGGGAATTAGTTTAACGTTCAAGCAATATGAACCCTTGAAAGAGCAAGTTCAGAAAGGAAAGGGCATAGTTGAGGCTTCTATAGTTTTTGCTGATGTGAATCAACAGTGGCTAGTGGGAGTTAACGATGATGACGCCTTTGAACTATTAGATTGGATTAAGGCTGGAAATACAAGAGGAGAATATAACAAGAACACACGAGAATTGACAGGCGTTGGAGACTATGAATATGACTTAGACCCTGCATTGGGAAGTGTTGATTTTGACTCATTAGACATTAGGTTTATGGACCCAGAGGCAATTTTTGAGGGGACTAATCTTAAATGGTTTGCCCCCTATATGCTTGCCAATGGAGACCGCACAATAGGTTTGGCTCCAGCTATAATGGAAAATAATCCGGCTAAGTACTACCTAACTGATATTAATACTTTACTTGATTTCTATACATCCAGGAAGAGCTTTGATGACCTCTTCTCTTTTGAGTTGGTTATAACTCCTGATAAGAACAAGTGGAGCAGGGCGCCTGTGTTGGAATCCGGAGAGGACCCTTCCCTCACTGAAGGAGGAGCAATTCGGTTCACTTTGCGAAGACACGCTGGCTTGAACCTTGATGGTACATATAGTAGCTCCCCGCTTGACACAGGTATGGGCTACTTCCCAGGATATGCTGTTAACCTTGAAACAGGTGAACGAGTAATTATTCTATATGCAGAAAATTCCATAGAAGGTGCACACAATGGTAGGGATTTGATATGGAACCCAACATCTACTATATTCGAAAGTGCTGGAAATAATTTTGATATTGTGGCTGGAGGTGAACATTATATTTACATTACCAATCTGCCTTATACCAATACTTACCTGAACATATTAAAAACATTATTGAAATCTGCTGCTGAGGGTTGGGACACGGTCCTTGCTAAATACATACAGTGGGTTGGTGTTCCTCTTCTCGCACGAGGATTTGAATGGAAACCTATAAGTGAGGGACTTGTGCCTACTGAAGTGAGAATCAGATATGTGGTTTCTAAGCCGTTTTATAGGGTTCAACAAGCAGGTGCTCTTAATGATGGCTATCCAGTTTATGAGTTTTCTATGGCTGGATTTGAACCTATCATTGGTGATGACTCTGTAAAAGCTTCATTGCTTGATTCTATACGCATTGTTCCGAACCCATATTACGGCTTTTCTGAATATGAAGATAGCAGAATTGATAACAGAATTAAGATAATAAACTTGCCTCCAAAAGCAGAAATAGCAATCTATAGCATAGATGGTACACTAATTAAGAATCTATACTATGAATCGGTAGCAGATAACTTGCTAGCTGACGATGGCGATGAAGGAGCCATTGAGTGGGACCTGACAAACAATGCTGGAATTCCAATTTCCAGCGGTCTCTATCTGATTCACGTAAAAGTCCCTGAAGTGGGCGACAAAATACTTAAGTTCTTTGCTATAATGAGACCCATTGACTTACAATCATTCTAAAAATTACTTTGAGATGAAAAAGGTTGCGCTACTAACAGGAGCGGTAATTACAGCAACATCCTTGTTCGGTGGAAATCCAGACCGTGTAGGTGAAGCAGGAGCCTATGAACTTTTGATGGTTCCTTGGGCTAGGACAGCCGGGCTGAACTACATATCCGCCTCTTGGATACAGGGAATAGAGGCAATTAGATTAAATGTTGGGGGTTTGGCTTTCGTTCAAGGAACAGAGTTTAATCTGACAAGAACCATTTTTTATGGTTCTGACGTTCTGAATGCTACAACATTGGGTATAGGTCAGCGCATTGGAGAACAAAGTGCCTTAGGCATAGAAATTTTTACCCTGAGTGCAGGAGAGATTCCAATAACAACGGAACTGCAACCAGAAGGTACAGGAGGCGTCTTTAAACCACAATTCATTAATGTTGCCCTCGCATATGCACGTCATTTTTCAGACTTCATCCATGCTGGAATCGTTGTCAGAACCATTTATGAAGGAATTCATGACGTTAATGCTTCGGGTGTGGCTTTTGACGCAGGTGTTCAATATACAGCTGAGAGGCTACACTTCGGAGTCTCTTTGAGAAATATTGGCTTCCCCATTAAATACAGGGGAAGTGGTATGTCAAGATTGGTGCTGGACCCTACAGGTCAATATCAAATGACAATGCAAATTCCTTCAGAAGATTTTGAACTTCCTTTGCTTCTGCACATTGGTGCTGCCTATGACATAATCAAAGATGATGGTTGTAAGAGGGCGTCCCTAATGGCAAACTTCACATCTAATGCTTTCGGTGATGACTTGATTGGCCTGGGAGGCGAACTTGCATATAAGGAAATGGTAATGTTTAGAATTGGTTATACTTTTGAAAAGGAAGTTTTTACTCCTCAACGTGGAACCGAATATACTCAGTTGCATTTAAGGTCTGGACTTAGTCTTGGATTATCATTGCAATTACCCTTGAAAAAACCTGACGGTGAGAATCCTGTACCATTCGTAGCATTAGATTATGCCTTTAGGCCCGCCGCTCCCTTAGGCAATATCCACAGTATTGGTATAAGGTTTACATCAGAAGCTAAATTGCCTAAATGTATCACGGCTGGTGAAACAAATCCACGACTTTAAATCCCCTTTGCTAACAACATTATACTTCTAAGTAGGGTAATGTCAGCATATACAGGCTAAATGGAGAATTTTACCTGTCTGTTAATTGTTTAATAATAACAGAGTAAAAATTGAAAAGCAATGTCGTACGAATTCATAAGCGAGGAGGCGTTTCAAAGGCTTAATGAAGAGTTGCAGTATTTGAAAACTGAGGGGAGGAGGAAAGTAGCCAAACAATTGCAGGAAGCAAGAGAAAAGGGAGACCTTTCTGAAAATGCTGAATATGACGCTGCTAAAGAAGCACAGGCATTACTTGAACAACGAATAGCACGATTGGAAGAGATTCTTTCCAGAGTGAAGGTTATAAGCAAAGATAAGATAGACACTTCCAAAGTCAATATTTTAACCAAAGTGAAAGTTCAGAATTTGAAGACAGGACAGGTGATGCATTTCAGAATAGTGTCTGAAAGTGAAGCCAATTTTAAAGAAGGAAAAATCTCTACTAAGTCGCCTATAGGGAAGGCATTGATGGGGCATAAGGTCGGTGACGTGGTTGAAATTCAAGTTCCAGCGGGAAAATTGCAATTCAAAATCCTTGAAATAACTGTCTGATATGGCAAGTGTTTTTACTAAAATAGTTAAAGGAGAATTGCCTGCCTATAAAGTGGCGGAAGACGACCGATTCCTCGCTTTCCTTGACATCAATCCGCTTGCCAAGGGTCATACGCTTGTTATACCAAAAGAGGAAATTGATTATATCTTTGATTTGCCCGAGGAATTATATAGAGACCTGTGGCTTTTTGCAAGGAAGGTGGCTCGGGCAATTGAGCAGGTTGTAGAATGTGAGAGGATAGGCATAGCAGTGGTGGGTTTGGAGGTCCCACATGCACATATCCATCTTGTCCCTATTAATTCAATAGCAGATATGAACTTTGCTAAGCCACGGGTTAAAATGACCGATGAAGAGTTCAAAGAATTGGCAGAACAGATAAACAACGCATATAAGGAACTCTACGGATAAAGGCGAGTTACCTTCTTTTTAATTATTAATGTTGCCAAGGCAATTGAAGCAGCGTCACTAAGGTCAAGGCTCTCTGTTATGAGAATCCCATTAGGGTCATTTAGCCTGATTTTTGTTAATTGAGATATTTTTTCTTTGGACGCATTCCCTTTGCCTGATATAAACTTTTTGATAGTTGAAGGTGATAAGGTAATGAATTCAATATTATTCTTTTGGCAAAATAGTTTAATTACGCCCAGTTGCTCATATAATACAAATGCCGATCGAACATTCTTATGATAATATGGTTTTTCGCAAGAAACATAATTTATTAGCCCCCTTTTGTTTATTGAATCTAATTCGTCCCATAGTTCTGCTAAAGATGGATTTTTCAGTAATTTGCCATATTTTACTATAGTTCCTTCAATCACTACCAATGCGGCATGCCGTGTGCCAAGATCAATACCTGCAACAGTCAAAAGAGTGTGTTCATTCTGCTCAGCCATGTTTATTGCTTATCTCTGGAAGAATATTGTTAGTTCAGGTCTGCTTCTGATAGCACTGTCAACACTTAGCAGCATTTGCGTTGCTTTGTTTGCTATTACTGAATCGCCGTGCATTAGAGCTGTCTGTCCTATGAACTGTGTTGTATATAGGGTTCTTTGGAATTCTTCGGAGAAGTATTCGCCAAAGGCATTGGGGTTTAAGGATACATAATAGTCAAGGTCGTGCTTGTTCCTGTCAAGCATTATATTAAATATATCACGAGCTTTTTCAGGCTTGTTCAGTTTATAATAATTTGCAGCCAGTTGAGCAACTATGGATTCCCATAGAAGCACGCTATCGGGTATCTTCTCTATCACTAAGTCAATTATTTTCAGTGCGGAATCTTTCTTGTTTTCTGCTATGAGTGCTTCTGCCAGTCGCCACAGTTGAATTCTGTGGTTGGAAGCCATCCTGCGGTGGCTCTCATCAAGATAGATATTGTATTTATCCATGTTGCCCCATCTGAATTTATTCATAACATTTGAATACATCACGTTTGTTTGAACTCGTCCCATA
>JAJRPU010000102.1 GCA_024280615.1 Bacteroidota bacterium
AGATGGACTTGACGAAATAGTGCATTTTTTTAATAACCTTGGCGATTCTATAAACATTCTGGGCGAACAGAGGGAGATAGCTGTTAATAAGGTGCATTTTAACAATTGGAAATTCACGTTGTGGGAGAAGCCAGATTTTAAGTATAGGATACGCAAATGGTTACCATTCAACGATAAAAATTGGAAACTATGGCTTGAGCAAAAAACCACTGACCAAAGACGTGAACTATTAAAAAAAATTTTAGTTGGCAATATACTTGCTATGGCTAAGGGAGTAGGCTGGTTTATTGAGGAAGAAGTAAAAGTGGAAATTATGCATTGGAATGAACCCAGACCCGTGAAATATAAAGAGAACATAACTAAGCAAGCCGTTGACGTAACCTTCAAAACAAATGTTAGACTGCCTGCACACATAGGCTTGGGCAAAGGAGTGAGCTTTGGTTTCGGAACATTGTTCATCAGAAGGGATTAGTTTTTGGATAACAGAGTTCTAAGAGTGAAAACGAAGTAATACATAGTTTTTATAAATTTTTCCTTTTCAATACTCTGTGTACACTGTGGTTTAATAAAATCTCTACTTATTCAGTATTCCGAAACGCAGAATCTCTTCTTCTGTGATGTCAAAGGCTTTTAGTTCCACGGGATCAGTGAATTGTGTGATGTATTCAATCTGTCTGGCTTCTTTGAGGGCGGCAAGAATCATAGCGGAAGTGACTGCTGAAGTGCCTGGTGAAATGTTAAAAGCAATGTCTCCTTCATCATGGTTCCTTAACGCCTTATTAAGCAAACATTCCAATTCTTGGGATATAGCATGGTAGTCATTGAAATCAACGGGCTCGCTATAGAAGACATTAATTGTTGCCTTATTATTAAATAAGTGCAGGTTAATAGCCTTCAAAACTTCTGTAAACTTATTGTCCATGTTTTTGTCTCTGATTTTTTGACTTATTAGCAAGTATACATGGATCTCTTTATTTTCTAAGCATTTGAGACGCCATAATATGGGAAAGAATATATTCCCTAGGGGTATGCTAAAACTTGTACTTATGTAGATTGAAGGGGATTTATTTGGTGAACAAGTAATTTCGTCAAAAAATGTTTTAATCCTTGGCATTATTTCCTCAATATTAAATTCTGTTAGATTTGCCGGGATACTTAGCGCAGAGAATAAGACTTTTGTGGGATATATTGTATATTTCGGTTTCTTTTTTAAAGTTATTGACAGTGCGTAGAGCCCACTTATTGAGCCGATTAGACCAAGGGAATTGAGTGCAAGCCAAAACCTGCCTTCCCTAAGGTCGTCTGTTAGCCATCCCACGCCAATGAGAAATGCAATCATGCTAATTATTCCAGAGAATCCCATCCCGCCACCAATAAGAGACACTATCACATCCCTGATTGATATTGTTGCCTTTGCACGTTTCCATGTAATGATGATAAGTATTGAAATGATAAGGGAGATAATAGCACTGGCGATTCCAACGTCAATAATTGCATTGTTAATCTTTAAAATTTGTGTGTTTTCATAAACATGTGCAAGGGTGGATAAGATCAAGATGACGGATATAATCAATATTTGTGTCCGCTTGTTTGCTGCCAATTTTACTATAATCCTTCTCATAATGGTATCAAAATTATGTAATTTTCATTATATTCGTGTTAAAAAAGTTATGCATATAATCCTAAGTAATCCGGGGACACTTCTTCGTTCCAAAGATGGCAGTTTCTTGATTGTTCAAGACGAGGGAGAGCGAGTTGTTCCACCATCCAAAGTGCGTTCCATAACCCTGTCTCGGGGAGCTAGAATAACCTCTGATGCCATCATTTTGGCTATTCGTAATAATGTAGACGTGATTATAACGGATGAGTATGGTAATGCACTGGGAAGGATCTGGAGTGTTAAATATGGCTCAATTAGCACCATAAGGAAAAATCAACTTGCATTTTTCTATTCGCCATTGGCAGTAGGGTGGATAAAAGACCTAGTTAAAGAGAAAATTCGGAAATCAATAGCATTGCTGAGGACTTTGCTGAAAGACAAGCCCGGTTATGTGCGGGAGAAAGTGGAGACTGCAATTCGTCAAATGAATGACTACATTGGCAAGGTTGATTCTGTTGACGAAGACCTTCCTTGGCATGATATCATCGCTGAGGTTCGGGGCTGGGAGGGAATAGCGGGAAAAAGATACTTTGATGCTCTTGCCTTGTTGGTTGCTGAAAAATGGAAACCGAAAGGAAGAACGAAGCATCCACCCAAGGACCCATTCAACGCTATGCTTAGCTATGCCTATGGAATCCTTTATTCCAGAGTGGAAGGAGCACTAATCAAAGCTGGCTTGGACCCTTATGTGGGAATATATCACAGAGATGAATATAATCGTCCTGCTTTGGTATACGACTTCATTGAAAAATACAGGCATTGGATGGACTATGTGGCTGTTGCCCTTGCTAACTCAGGGGCTCTTGCTGATGATATGTTCATTTTTGAAGACAATGCTTGTTGGCTGGACCACTTGGGCAAGCGGGTAGTGGCACAGGCCGCGGTAGATTATCTTTCCGAAATAGTTACCATAAGTGGCGTTAAAAGAAGCAGGGAGGAACATATTCAGAGGGATGCGCATTCCTTCGCTAAATTCCTGATTTCTCTTAATGGTAAACTACCAAATGTTTGAAACAATGCAAGGCAATGCTATTGACAAACTCAGGTTCACCTACGGCAAAAACCTAATGAAACCGTCTGACTTGTCCATCTGGACATTCAAAAACCTTGTGCAATTCATAACGCAACCACCCAAGCAGTTCCTTGAATTTATAACCACGCTGAGGGAAATGCTCGCCTTAGATCCCGAAGAATATCAACGTTCCAAACGGCACCTGACTTATTTCCTGCCCGTCGTTTTTAATCCACCATATAGAAAAATTGAAAATGTCAGTAAAATTTATGGCTTTATCATTGATGTGGACAAATGTTCACGAATAGACATTCATCCCGAAATACTCAAAGAACAACTATCTCAAGATGAAAACATATTGCTTATGTTCACTTCACCCTCTGGCGACGGCTTGAAAGTCCTGTTCTACTTTGAAACGCCATTGACTGACCCCTATGCTTATCAAGGGTTTTATAAGCAATTTGTTGAGCAATGGGCAGCACGACACAATCTCATTGGTGCCGTTGATACACGAACACACGATGCTGCAAGAGTATGCTTCCTCTCATATGACCCAAATGCGTATTGGAACGAGAAAGCCCTGCCCGTGTCTTTTGAGTCTGCCTATACCCTCACAACTACTGAAAATATTCCTGAAATCGGTGCTTCTGAAACTAATACGAAAAATTCTCAGGAACCAGAATCTGAATCAACAAAAGAGGGGGTTCCAGATGAGGTAATCAAGAAAATAAAACAACTATTAGACCTCTCACGACCAAGACCAAAACGTAAAAAACACATTTATGTCCCACCGGAAATTAAAACAATAACGCCCTGCATATTAGAAAATCTTGAAGTGGTGGGCTTAACCATTATAGCTGTAAACGACATCCACTATGGAGTCCAAATTCAATTCTCTTCAGAGACCAAACGGGGCGAGGTGAACGTCTTCTTCGGCAAACGACGAGGCTACACAGTAGTGCCCACCAGCCGCTCAACCATGGACCACGAATTCTCTAAACTAACCGCTCAACTCATATATCAAATCATAGACCAATGTCAGAACCAAATGGAGAACACCAAATGAACGAACCGTTCCTGCCTGACCTTGCAACCAGAATACAACAAATCCTAAAAATAGCTCAGAAAAAACCAATAAAACGAAAAACAATGCTGTACCTCATCATGTACGACATTGAGGACGACAAAGTGAGAAATCTAATAGCACGATACCTCATCAAAGAAGGATGCATCAGAATTCAAAAATCAGTATACATAGCCGAAACACCTCGGAAAAAATATGAAGAGATAGCACAAAGGCTTAAACAGGTTAACGAACTTTACGACAATAATGACTCAATAATACTAATCCCTCTCTCTATTGACGAACTCAGAAATGCCAGAATAATAGGTAAAGACGTAGATATGTCCTTCCTCATTGACCCTCCCAATCTTCTCTTCTTCTAAATGGGAACCATTCACACATCAACTTTTGTTCACATTAATAGAAGTAGCTGAGAAGTTGTTTGACAATTTGGTGGTGGTAAATTATAAGTTACTTAAAATGAGAGTGTTTTACAAAAGATTTAAACATGTAATTAGATTAAAATTTAACGCTTTGTTTATTGCCCTTCCAAAGCCAACTTTCACCATACCCCCCACAAAACAACCAATAAAATCAACAACTCTG
>JAJRPU010000103.1 GCA_024280615.1 Bacteroidota bacterium
ATCCTGATTCCTCTACCAATGGATTGTAAAATAAACTTTTGGGCATCCTGCTTGCCTATGTTGAAATATGTTATGATATTGGGGCGATTGCTATCCCAACCTTCATAAAAAGCACGACTGCCTAATAAGATGTTTATCTTACTGTATGGACTGTCCAATTGCTCAAAAAAGGAAACATCACTGAAGGTAGTATTTTCTTTATATTCCACTAAGTATTCTTTAAGCCATTTAGATATATCACCTATCTTGATCAACGCGAAAGGAGATTCAGAACTATCAAGCTTTAAAGCTATTTCTTTCCTATTATTGGGATTGATTACGTACTCAATATTTCCATTAGAATCACTGTTATAGACATGGCAAAGTATATCAGAATATGTAATCCCGTCTATTAAGTCATCAATGTTCTCCAATTTTCTTTTGCTATACTCGTCTCCAAGTTTGTATTCATTATCTTTAACTTCATTCCTTAACTCGTTCTTACATTCTTCAAACAACGCGGAATCAACTCCTTGTCCCAAAAGCCTTATTTCATCAAACACGAGCTTCAAATCGGGCGTTCTTTTAGCCTTAGAACTATCAACATTAACAGAATTCACAAGATAGATTATCAAAGGATTATGATATACCAAGGAAGGCTCTATGTTTTTTACGCGCTCATATGCTTTCTTTATAGTGGATAGCAATATAAAGTTTTTCAATATAACTTTTTTCTTGGTACGATTGTCAAAATCGGCATGCTCTTTGAACACCTTAGCGTCATCGCCAAGAATGAAAATTCTCTTGCCATATCCCCTACCAATAAATTCGGCTAAATTTAAATTATATACAGTTGTAGCTATGTCCATAGGTTCAACAAAAGTAGCAGAAAAATTGAACATAAATCCTCTCTTGGCTAAAATGGAGAATAACAGTTGGCGTTTACTATCCTGCTTATCTCCTTTATGTGCCTCATCAAGTATCAAATACCAATTTCCAAAAGTGCTATTACCATCATCGCTAAGGTAATCTCTAAAGTTCAAAATATTCTCCTTACGTTCGTCAGAAATAAGGTCAGAACGATAAACGAAAACTACTTGTCCAAATTGCCCTATGCTTCGCACCTTTTCATAGTCTTTCAAGGATTTAAGTATAATTCGCTTATCTAAATCTCTATCTCGATTAAATTCTTCTATATGTTTTTGAAAGCTACTTATTAGGTCATCCCTTGCTGTAAGAAACATTATAGGCTTCTTAGGAATAATCCCAGATTCCATAAGCTCGGTTAACTTTTCAATCAGTTTAATAGCTATAAGAGTCTTTCCACTACCAGTAGCCATCCAAAAAGACATTCTATTACATAGCTGTGAAAAAGGTAATATTTCTTTACCTCTCCCAACTTCACTAAGCTCAAAAAAATCCCTAACTAATTCAAAATATTTGCTTTTACTCACTGGCATATCTAATACAGAATAGAAAGGAAACATGCTATATCTTTGTGCAAACTTATTTTTGTCTCCTGCATCTTCTACATAATATACCCATAAAGCTTTCATTGCTCTTTCAAGAGCTTCCAATTGGTAATCATATAAGTCTTTCTGAGCAGAAAATTTATTATCCACGCTAAAGACTGGCTCTTCAACGCTGATGTTTTCTACAATTTTCTCCAATGCAGGGAATATTCTTATGCTTGTACTATTTCGCTTTGCCATGTGCCTACACTTTTAAAAGGGGTCTAAGTAACCTTAGTAATTCCTCTCCATTGTTTGGAATATCAATATCTCTTATGGGAATTCCCTTAACGTTGGAGATACTTTCTTTTATGTCTATTTCCTTGTCTGAATAGAGTTTTTTTAGGTCTATTTTTACACTGCCTTCTTCAATTTTGATAGCTTTAGTGAGTTTCTTATCAAACAGGAATGGGTCTACCTTTGCAGGGTCGTATTCTTCTTTTAAAACCGCTTTTAACTTCTCGGCAAACTCTTTTATGTCCGTATCGGAATACTCAATTGTTTCTAAGATGTCCTCATACTGTTCAAGTTCGTAGTATTTGAAAAATCCGCCTGCGTTTTTGGGATTGTATTTTTCTTTTACATCTTTTTCTTTAGAGATTCCGGATTTATCGTAAAAGAGGACTTTTTTCATTCTCGGCAAAACTACACTCCAGAAATGTTCCCCCATTTCAATTCCTATCCATTTTCTTTTTAGTTTGTGTGCTACCGCAGTAGTTGTTCCTGAGCCAAGGAAGAAATCTAAAATTAGGTTTCCCTCTTCTGATGTGGATTCTATGACTCTTTTTAGGAGTATTTCGGAGTTTTCGGTTGGGAAGTTCCAACTTCTGGCATAACCCTCTATGTCGGTCCAGTTATTATGAGAAATAAACTTAATTGGTGGAACCCAATACTTAATAGTATTGCCTTCTCTTCTTAAGAAATTAAGTTTTCTTCCTGTCTGTTCCCAATATTCATCCAAAGACATACCCTTGGGCTTGAATTCTGCTTCGTAAATTTGATAATTCTTCAACGCTTTTAAAGCTTCTTCTTTTTTCCACATCCAGCTTGTACCATGTTCAGGGACTATTCCAAGTAATTCATACCTATTCTCTTCTTTCTCATAAAAGGTTTTAAAATCTTTCCAATATGCATACCTATGTTCAGGCGTAATCCCCCTACTTAAGTTAGGAAATGGTATATACATACTTTTTGAAAACCAGTAAATAGTATCATATACTTGACTTAGGTTGAAAGGCTTAGATGGAGGTGCATACAGATACAATGCAGTTTTTGTTCTTGTTACAACAATCTCATTCCTGAAATTCTCCTCTCCAAAAATCTCATTAAGTAGCAATCTCACATACATATTGCCGTTGTAATCACATCTAACAAAAATGCTTCCCCTTTCATTAAGGAGTTCCTTAGCCAAGCTTATACGGTTTTCAAGCATCGTAATCCAGGTAGAATCCTTAAATTTAACTATGTAGTCATAGTCCGCATCCTGTTCCTTGTTAAAGGGAGGGTCTATATAAATCGTTTGAATCTTTTCCCTGAATTTAGGAAGAATAGTATTAAGAGCCTGCCAGTTTTCACTCTTTATGAGCCATCCGTCAAGTTCTTCATCTACATCAAAAATTTCCTCTATCCTCTCTTTTAATCCTTTAAAGTATTTCGTATCAATTGGCAAAAACTGATACTTTTCGTTTAAGCGTATCATTCCTGGCAAACCATTGGTAACAATATCTTCCACTTTGAAATTGTCATCAATCATATCCATCAAGAACCATTCCTCTATTTGGTTTTGTGGACAATATGTTTCCAACCGTTCTCTAAGATGCTTATGTTCTTTCTTTAATTGTTGTAACTTGGACAAATTATTCTTAAATTGCTCATATTGACTTTTCAACTGGGTAATTATATCCTCTAACACAGTCTTTTTGTCCGATGCTCCCAATAACTTGTCAATAGTTATGACATATTGAGAATTAAAGACAAATCTTGGTTTTTCCCAAATGTGACGCAATTCATTTTCAAAGTGTGCAATAAAGTCTATTATCTTATACGCCACTTCTTTTAGGGCTTGAAGCTGATTAAGCCTCTTTTGTGTAAAATCAACCTTCTGCGAATAAAGGTACTGATACATCCACAAATCAAATTGCTGTTTTAGAAATCTTGATACATCTTTGTTGATAAAGAAATCAACGTTCACTTGCCTCTCAAATGTTCTTATTGCCTTTTTTACAGCAGCTTCTTCTATTTTCCTCAATATTTTATCACTCCTTCTAATTTGCTTAACAAGTTCATCTATATTAGTTTTTTTACCGTTTTCAGTATACTTAACTTTTAAAATAATTGCTTTCTGTGGGCTTCCCTCAACCACATAATCATATCTCTCAAACTGATAAACAAACTCCCGTTTCTCATTATTTTTCTTATGTTCTAAATCCGAAACATCAAAGTAAAACTTCCAATCCTCTATCTCAACAAACATATTTCTAATGACCTTGTCCGATTTTACATAATATAACATTTTTGTCTTCCAAAACAGAGCAACGTCTTGCTTGTCTGACAATATTTGTTCATAATCAGTATTGTAATCTACGCGCACTATTGCTTCCCCCTCTCTGTCATTATTGTATACCTTTTCAAATATTTTATAATAAAGCGGTGTATAGTTAAAATAAACGGTTCCTGTTTCGCTAAAGTACCTATGAAAGAAGGTGTACAACTTATAATATAACTCTTCTTCAAAATCCCTCATATTTTTCAGGCTATCTACCATAAAAGCTCTTAATGTCGGAGCCATAAAATTCTTGAAATAAGTACTTTTTACTCCTAGGAGATTAATGTAACCTCCTTTTCCTTCTACCTTCTGACCAACGAACAAATCTTCAAGTATATCCCAAAATTTTTCTTTATATCCCATCTGTTCTTTTAAGGTAAAGTTACTACATTCAGGCTTAATGGAACTATATAAACATGGGTATAAGTTATCTAATTTAGACTTGATTTAAACAACTAAGATGCGGATAGCCTTCCTATTAGCAGGATTCGTTACCACTGGGCTGGGCTTCGCTGGAATCCTATTGCCCGGACTGCCTGCCACTCCATTTTTCTTACTTGCCGCATATTTCTTTGCCCGCAGTAATAAAAAACTGGAACAGTGGGTTCTCAATCTACCCAAAGTAGGGCAATCAATCCGTGATTTCAGGGAAGGAAAAGGAATCCCACTAAAAGCCAAGATTGCCGCAACAATCATAATGGTCATTTCAGTCTCATTAAGCCTCCTTGCTATTGAAAACATAGTGGTTCAGGCAGTAGTCGTGTTTGCCGTTTTAATAGGGCTTTGGGTCATTTATTTCAAAGTGCCAACGAAGAAAGACTAAATCGTCTCTTTAGAAGATGCTTACTTTAACTCTCGCTATGCTCCTCTGACCTTTAACAACCACAAGATACAATCCTTTAGAGAAGCGATATGGTACAACGCTTCTTCCTTCTCGTACTTGTTTATTTACATAAATGGTTCTCCCACTCATATCAATAATTCTTATTTCTTCACACTCATTGCAGTTTTCAATGACTAAGATTCCATTTGATAAACTATAGATAACAGGTTGATTATCATTATCAAATAACTCAACAGAAGTCAAGACAGCCGAACAAATAAGTTGCTCCTTCCTTGATTCAATCTGCCAATTAAGATTCACAACAGCAGTATCTAAGAAAAATTCAATAGTTGAAGTATTCCTGATTATTATAGGTGCTGGCGAAGATAGAATGGCAAGTAAAGTATCCGACACATAACTGTGTCCAACTGCCTCACAGCAGGCATCTGTGAGCGTTCCCGAAATATTATCTAAGGTTAGATGAGCAAAATAGCCCAAGGCTCGTGTTTGGTTATCACTTTTTGCAATGTAGGGCAAATTGGCAAAAATATCATTACCTTCAGTTCGGATGTCTATCATGTCAGGAAATGTTGGATATTCAAATGTGTATATAGGCATGTATTCCGTAAAAGGTATCAAAGAATCAGGATTGACAGTATCTGTGGCAAGTGGTTTTAATTGATAAGTGTTCTCTATCTCTCCCCGATTATTCACAATTAAAACGGAAGGCGGGTTTGAAATCAAAAGTGCTGCCTTGTTTTGCAACAAAGCACTGGACGTGGCAAATGAGACTACATAAGGCGAATCAACAACAGGGAAATAACGAGAGTTAATAATTTTCATGCTATCAAGGTCTATTACTATATATGCAGGATTAAACAACCAATCTCCCCAGCTTTTTTGGTAAACTATAGTAAAAGGAATGAGAATTCTTGCTGAATCCAGCAAAGAAGGAACACCAATATTGAGAATGCTAAAAGTATCCACACTAATACTATATGTTGCCGAAGGAACACAGCTGAACGTGTCACCTACCATAATCACAATGCTTGAATTACCTATTGAACCCCAGAACCCTGGATAATATCCAAAGGCAAACCAACGACTTCCATTCACAATAAACTGTTCCATCATCATATACTTGTTCAAAGTCGTATCAAGAGAAAAGCCATACACACATTCTATCTGAGGTAAAAATGTTGTTGTATCAGTTGAGATTATTGTCAACTGCCATAAGTCTAATTTTTCTCCGTAATTTGGATCTGTATTGTTACCCGTTAACGCCATAAACTTTCCAGAACCAATTGGCACAAATGATGCTGTGAAAGATGAAGTGTAATTGGAAATACCAAGAACATAAGGATTGCCGTAATTAGTATTATAAGGCATAATAACTTTCAAACCATTAGATTGTCCAGAAAAAGCAGTGTCAATAAGAAGCCAGAAGGAACGATAACCGTAAATAAACGTACCAGTATATGAAAAACCAGCATTTATTGGAATTATATAATATCCCCTATAATATGATACAGGTTTCATTGGTGTTACAAAAAAACCTGTAGGAGAAATATTTGGTACATAAACGCTATCCCACTTAAATCTAACACTATAGGGGCTTCCTTCCTTATAAATCTGAAAACCAAAATCATATCTATTAATCCACCCATGCGACTGGAGAAGTTTTAAGTTCCCCTTCGGGTCCAGAAAATATGGAATCAAACCTTGATAAAGAGACGACCCACTAACATAGGAATAAGATGTGTCCCAGTAAGTTGCACATGATTTAAGGCTAACATTCTGTCCTGCAACCGCTACAATCCCAACAAACAATCCAACAATAATCACAAGCATCTCCCTCATAGCACCATAGTTTTAAGCAACTTTAAGTTAACTCAACATATGATTACAAATGTAATACAAAAACCAAAAAGTTGATAATGGCAAATATCCAATGATAATCCCAAAATACATATCAGCCATAAACCCCCTTTAACACCTCTTCAAACATTCTTTTCCTTTGGTCAATCAGTGGTTTCAGCGTTGTTATTTGCTTTTGCAGAGTTGGAAATGTCCCTTCAAAATCGTAGTTTCGCAGTTGTTCAACTCCTCTGGAATAGTCAATCACAATTCCTGCGTTATGCTTTGCAACTATGCTGTCCCAATAAGTTCCCCTTGCCATAATTGGAATTCGTTCTGCTATGATTGATTCAAAGAGTTTGTTTGGCGAAGAGAGTTTATTGATTGGGTTTGACGGGTCATAAACAGCCCACACGTGTGTAATGTGGTAATAAAGTCCTTGGGCAATGGATAGTGGCAACTTACCAAGAAAAACTATATTATCAAGTTTGTCAGCATATTCAATCACTTTTTGTTCAAGGGAACCCGAACCTGCAATGACTATTCCCACATCTGGACGCATCCTACCAAGTTCCAATAACATATCAATTCCTCTGTCTGGAAACAAAACTCCAGCATAATATATTTTAATCCTATTGTCTGGAAGTTTAGAAAGCAATGACCCATCGGGTTTCTGTGGGTTCCATGTAGGGACGTTGGGCACAACAATAACTTTCTTTTGGAATCGGGACGGAATCAGCAATTTCCTGTTTTCATCAGGCAATATAATAGCATCAACATTTTTGTAAAGCCAATAATCCAGCAATTTCAAGGCTTTTCTTATGAGACCCAAGCCCATGGAAGGGTATAAATAAACAAAGTCAAAAATGTCATAATAAACTTTAAATTTCTTGTTTTTAACTAAAACAGCGGGCATGACCCCATCAAGGTCGCAACCGTGAACAATATCAAATTTTTCCTTTTGCAAGAATTGCTTAGCCTTCCTAACAAATTGTATCCTTTCTTTTGCTGAAAAAACGCCTTTCCCAAACCCTGACGGGACATATATTGCATACAAAGGGAACCCTTGCCATTGCTTAATGTTTGCATATTCCCCCGTCCTGTCCCAAAGCAATAATTCAACAGTGTGTCCGAGATTTTTAACGAAATTCATTATTGCGAGAAGTCGGGGTTCCTTATCTGGCGGAACAGTTCGTATAAACAATACTTTCATTAATAGTCAATTACAAAACTTCTTTAAGAATGTTTACTATCCTAACTGCTGCTGTGCCATCCCCATACGGGTTCACTGCCTTAGCCATTCGTTGATATTCCTCTTCGTCTTCAATCAATCGGGATGCTTCTCTTACTATCCGTTCCCTGTCTGTCCCGACGAGCTTAGCGGTTCCTGCTTCCACTCCCTCCGTCCGTTCTGTAACTTCACGAGTAACAAGAACTGGTTTTCCAAGCGATGGTGCCTCCTCTTGAATGCCTCCCGAATCAGTAATTACCAAATAACTCCTGTTCAGTAACCAGACTAACGATGGATAGTCAACAGGTTCAATGAGATGGACATTTTCCAGCCCAGAAAGGATTTCCTTAACTGGTTTTTGCACGTTTGGATTCAGATGAACTGGATAAACAATATGGAAATGCGGATATTTCAAAGCAAGGTCTTTCAAGGCAAGGGCAAACTGTCGGAAGGGTTCTCCAAAACTCTCACGACGATGCCCGGTGACCATGATGACCGGACTGCCTTCTGGAATAAATGAAAACTTTTGTTTGTAATAATCATTTTGTTTTTTGACCTGTTCGGAAGTCCACAGTAAAGCGTCAATAACCGTGTTTCCCGTTATGTAAACATGGTCTTTAATTCCTTCATTGAATATGTTTTGGGCGGCTTTCTCTGTGGGCGTAAAATGAAAATCGGCAATGTGTCCCGTTAGTTTCCTGTTCATTTCTTCTGGATAAGGTGAAAATTTATTATGGCTTCTGAGTCCTGCTTCCACGTGTCCAACAGGAATTTTTTGATAGAATGCGGCGAGAGCCCCGGCGAACGTGGAAGTAGTGTCTCCCTGAACAAGAACCACTCCCGGTTTTTCTTTTGAAAGAACTTCTTCCAAGCCTTCTAAGACCCGAGCAGTAACGTGATACAGGCTTTGGTTCGGCCTCATTATGTTCAAATCATAATGCACAGGCAGGTTAAAAAAATTGATTACTTGGTCAAGCATTTGCCTGTGTTGAGCAGTTAGGCATACAATGGGTTCAAAATCCTTTTCTTCCTGCAACCGCATTACAATAGGCGCCATCTTAATTGCCTCTGGACGAGTCCCGAAAATTAGCATTACTTTTTTAGTCATGTTGGCATATTTAAAGAACTAAGGATTTTTTCAACTCTCTTTTCCCATGTGTTTTGAGAGATAAAGTTTTGAATTTCCTTTAAGTCAGGTTTTATGTCAAAAGCTTTTTTAATCTGAGTAGCAAATTCTTGCGGCGAGTTAGCAAATATAACGTATGGCAAACCTTCCAGTTCAGGCATTGGCGTTGCCACAACAGGTTTCCCGCCCGCAAGGTATTCATACACCTTCAAAGGGTTTGTGGCAATAGTGATTTCATTGACGTAGAACGGAATTATCGTAACGGAAGCATTGTTAAGATAGGCAGGAAGGTCCCTTTGTGGCTTCAAGCCAAGAAAATGAACGTTTTTAAACTGCTTAAAGCGTCTTTCCACCTCGGGAACCCTATGTCCAATGAACACAAAGTCCACATCTGGCAACCTCTTAGCACTTTCTTCTATTAAGTCCCACCACAGCCACGAACCCCACAAGGCTCCAAAATATAAAACAATTTTATCATTTTCAGGCAAATCATAAGGTTTGTCGCCCTTGACTCCATAAAATTTCAATAAATGTGACGGGATTCCCTGTGGAACATAAATCACTTCTTTGTCTCTTGCTAATTCCTTCATTTTTTCCACGAGCACTTTTGCGGATGCCACTACCACATCGGAAAGTTCAACAAACTCCTTTTCCAACTGTGGCGTGTAGCCGAACCATCCCAAGTCGCTATCCCAATTGTCTATGCAATCATAAACCAGTTTTACATCTGGCATTTTTTGCCTTAGTTCCACGAAAATATCTCTGTATTCAGGCATTGGAAACTCAGAAATAGCAACCACTCTGCCCTTAAAATCCCCATAGCGATTAATGAACTCATCCCCTGAAAACCTGAACAGTTGTTGATGCTCAATATATGCGGGATTGTGTTCAAGAAATATCTTCTTGTTTTCTTCAGCAGAATCAAACCTATTAACGAAATGAACTAAATATCCATTTTTAGCGAAAGCGAGTGCTAGTTGAGCGGGTCTCTGCCCTCCCCCACTGTCCGTAGCGGGAACCCCACTTAGCAACAGGACAACGCCACGTGGCGACTCATTATCTCTAACTATCTTAATTCGTCGTAAATATGCTTTTTTCAGAGTTGAACTAACACGATTTGAATACAATAACTTGGCAGGATTTTTGTAATATCGCTTTAATGTCCGTGTTATGTCCTGCCATCTGCCCCAGCCATACAAATGATAATAGTGGTCGTCAAGGGCAAACAAATTGGAAATTCCGATGAGATAAGCTAATTTCTCAGAATCAACTTCGGCGTTTTCATTAGTCAGAAAAACCCACTGCCCTCCTTGAAGAGACAACAAAACAAACAGCAAAGGCGATTCAATGTCCACATACCATGATTTGGGATTGATATTTTTCAAATAATCAGTTTTTATCATCACGCCACCAAGGGACGGAATAAGTTCATCTTTTATAGGAAGTTTCCTGACGGAAACAACTTCAAACCCTCCTATAGAAACAAGTTTCTTCAGGTCTATGTCTTGAAGTCTGTCGTCTGCAATGACCACATAAGGCGTCTTGGCTTTGCAGACATATTCAACCAATTTAGAAGGTTTTTCACCTGCATAGAAAATTGAATCAGGCTTGTTTTCTAAATCTCTTATTACTGCTGTTATATCGCCTGTGCCCCGCCAAATCAAGGAATACTCTGGTTTTCCCTTTAGAGAGTCTTTTTCTGGAAATGTATCATAAAACTCTACTTTCACATCTGGATTAATATATTTCAAATTGGCATAAGGATTAGGAAACTTTAATTTATCTCTTATCTTAGCAAGTTTTCTCCTCAGCATGTCTGTTTATTTCCTCAATAGAGACGACACGTCCATGGTCAATAGTCATTATCCTATTGCATATTGCTTCCATCTGGGTCCTGCTATGCGACACAAAAACCATTGTTACGCCGTTGTTCCTTAACTCCTCCATCTTCCGCAAGCATTTTTGTTGGAAGTTGGCGTCTCCCACGGCAAGCACTTCATCAACCAGCAGAATGTCTGGGTCCGTGTGGACAGCGACGGAAAACCCCAATCGGGCAACCATCCCAGAAGAATATATTCTAATGGGCTCCTCTATGAAGTGTCCCAATTCAGAGAATTCAACTATTTCGTCAAAACGTTGCATTATCTCCCGCTTTGTCATACCAAGCAATAAGCCATTTAGTATAATGTTCTCCCTGCCTGTTAATTCAGGATGAAATCCTGCTCCCAATTCCAGCAATGGCGAAATCCTCCCTTTGACTTTTATTGTACCTCTGTCGGGCTTGATAACTCCTGCTATGAGAGCAAGCAATGTTGATTTACCTGCTCCATTATGCCCCATAATTCCAAAAACCTCCCCTTTACGAACTTCAAAGGTCACATCCTTCAAAACTTCAAATCGGGATTGCCTCAACTTCTTAAAAAGCCGTGGAAAATGCAAAACCACTTCTTTGAATGATGTAACAATATGATGATAAAGCACGTATGTCTTCCATAAATTTTTAACTTCTATAACAACTTCCTGATTTTTTTCACTCATAGCACCTCTGCAAATTTCCATTTTAACTTAGCGAAAACCCGCCAACCAAACAGAAACACTACGATGCTATACACTACAGCCAAAGACAAATAAACATAATCAATAGTTCCATAAATAATTATCTGGCGATAAAGTGCTACGAAGAGAGCCATTGGATTGGCGTCAACAATGAATATCTTAAGCCTATCAGGAATCATCTCAATAGGATAAATAATTGGCGTCAAATAGAAAAACATATTAAGGAAAATATTTATAAACCATACCATATCTCTAAAAAACACAGTTATTGAAGAAACAAGAAATGCCGAACCCAAGTTCATTACAGACTGCATAAGCATCAAAAAGGGAATAAAAATCCAATAAATAGTTGGGGGAATGCCATACACGGCAAGGAAAATGAATATTGTAACAAAGGCGAGTATGAAATGCAGCCATTCACTAATTATAACAGCGATAACAAGGAACTCATATGGAAATCTTGTTTTCTTGATTAGGTTGCCATTTGACAGGACGGCTCCTGTTCCTGCCAGTATGGAATTAGCGAACCATTGCCAAACGAATAGTCCCACAATCAGAAACAGGGCATAATTCTCAACTTTAATTCGCAGAATATACTTGAACGCAACGAAATACACTAACGCATGCGAAAAGGGAAGTAGTAGAGACCACACGAATCCGAGCATACTGCTCTTATACTTGAGTTTCAACTCCTTGTTTGTCAACTCAAAAATCAAATCCCTGTAATACTCCCATTGTCGTGTGGTCAGGCTAATCATTTCAGTAAAATAAGGGATTTTCCTGTCATTTCCTCTGGCACAGGCAGATTCATTAAGTTAAGAATTGTCGGGGCAATGTCTCCCAGTTTACCATAATAGACGTCCAGCACCCTGTCGTCCAGAACAATGAATGGGACAGGGTTCTTAGTGTGTGCGGTATGTGGCGTTCCGTCTGGATTTCGCATTACATCTGCGTTCCCGTGGTCGGCAGTAACAATCACGGAATAGCCATTTTTCAATGCGGTTGTAACAACCCGTTCGTTACATTGGTCAACAGCCTCAACCGCTTTAACTGCCGCTTCAAAAACACCAGTGTGCCCCACCATATCTGGATTGGCAAAATTAAGAACAATTAAATCATACTTTTGTTTTTCAATTTCAGGGATAAGAGCGTCGGTAACTTCAAAGGCACTCATTTCAGGTTTTAGGTCATAAGTGGGCACTTTGGGCGAAGGAATAAGGATTCTGTCTTCACCAGAAAAGGGAACTTCCCTTCCCCCTGAGAAGAAGTAAGTAACGTGTGGGTATTTTTCTGTTTCTGCAATTCTCAACTGATAGCCATAGTTTGAAATGACCTCACCCAGCGTGTTTTTTATGGGTTCATGCCTAAAAACTATCTTAATGCCCTTAAATTCCTTATCATATTCCGTCATAGTAATGCAATAGAGGTCAAGAGGTTTCATATTAAATTCAGGCATTTCCTTTTGTGTCAGGACAGTGACCAGTTGCCTGCATCTGTCTGTTCGGAAGTTAAAGCAAAATGCTACATTACCGTCTTTGAGCCTGCCTATCGGCTCACCCGAATCATCAACTAATACAATTGGTTCCAGAAACTCATCACTGTTTCCTTCTTCGTATTGCCTCTTGATTTCCTTCACTACATCAGTTGTTCTGCGACCTTCCCCATAGACAAGCAGGTCATAAGCCTTTTTGATTCGTTCCCATCGCTTGTCCCTGTCCATAGCATAATATCTACCGATGACAGAGACCACCTGTGCATTCCTGCTTTTACTAAATTCAACGACTTCCTGCACAAAGGACGCCCCCAAATGAATGTCTGTGTCTCTTCCGTCAGTGAATGCGTGGATATATATCTTAGGAACTCCCAGCCTGTGAAATATGTCAATAAGTGCTTTGAGATGGTCAATGTGTGAATGGACACCGCCATCAGAAACCAAACCCATCAAATGAATCGGAACATTGTTCTCCTTAGCATACTTAGCAGCATCAAGTATTTCAGGATTCTTTGCAAGGCTCCCATCTTTAATAGCATTGAAAATTCTCATAATATCTTGCCATACTACCCTTCCTGCACCTATGTTCATGTGTCCCACTTCGGAATTGCCCATTTGTCTTGGCGGCAAGCCCACCGCAGTCCCATGCGTCATCAACGTGGACCACGGATATCTCCGAAGCAGGGAATCAAAAAACGACGTGTTAGCTTTGGCAATAGCACTAACTTCAGGGAAAGGTCCAAATGCCCAACCATCTAAAATAACCAATAAAACTGGTTTCCCGAGAATGTTAAACCCCATCTCTTTTTATACATTGAACGTAACAACAGGCTCTTTTACGTAATATTTAGTAGCCAACTTTTCCCTTACCTCCGCGAAAGCCTTCAAGGTCTCATCAATGTCCTCCTGAGTGTGGACAGCCGTCGGAATAAGCCTTAAAATAATCTGTCCTTTAGGAATGACTGGATACATCACGCCAGAGACAAAAATGCCATAGTTCTCACGCAAGTCGGCAACCAACCCTGCGGCTTCCTCCATACTACCACTCAGGTAGACGGGCGTCACAGGCGAAGTAGTTGTTCCAATGTTGAAACCATATTCTTTCAATCCACTTTGCAGATTCCTCACCACCTTCCATAGTTTCTCCCTCAATTCAGGTTTTGTCCTCAACAGTTCCAGCCTTTTCAGGTTTCCAATAACTATGGGCATGGGCAAGGACTTAGCAAAAATTTGAGACCTAATGTTATACCTCAAGTAATTGATTACTTCTGGCGGACCTGCAACAAACGCCCCTATGCTTGCCATTGCCTTTGCGAACGTGGCGAAATATAGGTCAACACCCTCCTGAACACCTTGTTCCTCATCTGTCCCAGCCCCTGTGGGACCCATAGTTCCAAATCCATGGGCATCGTCTATTAACAACCTAAAAGGATACTTCTCTTTCAACGCCACTATCTCCTTCAGGCGACCCTGATTACCACTCATTCCAAAAACGCCTTCTGTAACAACAAGAATTGCCCCTCCGGTCCTCTTAACATGTTCAACTGCCCGTTTCAATTGCTTCTCAAGGGCTTCAATATCATTATGCGGATATGCCATTCGCTTCCCTTTGTGTAAATGAACCCCATCAACTATTGAAGCATGGCTCTCCGCATCGTAAATAACTACGTCACGACGGTCCAGCAACGCGGGAATAATTGACATTATGCCTTGATAGCCATAATTAAGCAATAGTCCAGCGGGACGCTTAACAAACTCAGCCAACTCATTCTCAAGTTGAATGTGATATTTTGTTTCACCGGTCATCATTCGGGCACCCATCGGATATGCCAGTCCCCATTGGGCGGCAGCCTCCGCATCAGCCTTTCTAACTTCCGGATGGTTAGCCAGTCCAAGATAGTTGTTTATGCTCCAGACAATCACTTCTCTTCCCCTGAAATACATTCTATTGCCAATGGGACCCTCTAGTTGCGGAAAAGCGTAATAGCCATGCAATTGACGGGCGAACCTGCCCAATGGTCCAGGTCTCTCCTTGAGCCTCTCAAACAAATCCTTCACTGCCATAATAACTAAAGTTTTACACAAAGATACAGAAGGTTCCTTTTCCAACTCCCGACTTCGCCCTTTCATTAAGAGAAGCCTGAAAACACTCAAAGCTTCCTTAACACAACCACATACTCATAATTCATCGTTACATCTGTTTTTCCAGAAACATTTGAGGGACTGTTCCTTCTGGGCATTCGCTTATGGGGTATTCTTCTAATTATTGTCTCAATGTGTTCAAAGCCATTGCGTTCAAACACTTGTTTAGTGATTTCATCTGTAGGGATTTCTATTCCTTTAACCCGTCTGTTGCCCACTACATAAGCGACTATACCTCCTCTTTTAACCACTCTTGAAACATTATCTATGGAAGCCATATAGTCTTTATAGAAAGCGACGACATCCTTCGCTCTATATTCATCTATTCCCGCTATCTTTTCAATCACCTCATCTAAAACCTTAAGTCCAAAGATTTCTAATGTTTTAGCACGAACCCCACCCATACACCGCTTGTCAACTTCATTCATCTCTTCAAGCCCCAACCACTGATTACTAAGCCTTGAGAATTGCCCGTATGCCACCGTGGTACGCGAATCACCATACGGCGGAGACGTAATTACAATATCCACACTCTCAATCGGCAATATATTCTCTGGAATCCCATATACTGTATTAAACCCATAAACCTTAGACCATGAACCATTCTTCTTAACTCTTGTGAATTCCATCATTCCTTCCCTGTTTCTCATTAACTTGCTAACCATTATATCAAGAACATCCGGATTAAACTTCTTAATTTGCTCAGGACTCATTCGGAATAGTTTAAATTCTCCATTTCGGGTCAATGACACCTCTCTAACAGTTTCACTAAATGCCACTTTGAAAAAGTCCCTTACAGATTCATTTTCAATTTCCTCAATAAATTGTTTTGCAACACTTAACAGATACTGAGTTTCCTTTTTGAACCAATAATCAATGTTTTTAAACGTTGGAACTTTAACCTCTTTCTTTTGTTTTCCCATCTTAAACTGAAAAACAAACTCATTAAATTCTCTTATATATGCATCCAATAAGTCTAACGGAATAACTGTCGTTTTAACTTTTGCTACTAATCTAGCTAATGGGTTAATGTCTGTTCCTATAGCATTTATGCCCTTCAGATTAGCCTCCACTAAGGACGTGCCTGTCCCACAATATGGGTCAAAAAGAAGTTTTGCCTTCTTGCCAAACTTTTCTAATAGTTTTCTTGCAACCTGTGGAATCATCATAGCCGGATATGGATGGAAGCAATGAGTGTATTGCTTAGTGTTAGCGTCTGCAAAATCCCAAGATTCATCTCTATATTTCTTACTGCTCAAAACACTTGTCATATTAACCTTCTTTTACAACTGTATAAATTCATTAAGTTGGATTCTTTAATTCTAAAAGCGGTTCCCCTGTTGCGAACAGTTCCATTATCTTTTAAATGCATCCTTAGATCAATAGCAACTAATGAATTTTTAAACGCTTCTAAAAACACACGTGGCTCAGGGTCGGTAAGCAATAGGCTTCATTATAATGAAAACACTCCTTCCCCCCTTGAGTTGCCCCGCTATCTGCAATTACAAACAAAAGTTTGCTAAATTTTGTCATGAACTTACCAACTATAACAAACAAATCCCACACAGCTATTATCTTCTCAGTAGTGTCAACTAATAAAATCAAATTCTTCTCTTCATCAACCTTCAAGGACAATTTATGAGCGTTAGGTTTCCCATAAAATACTGTTGATTTGAGAGCATGGCGTCCCTTTGCATCTAAATAACCGTATTGCAAAATCAAGTCTTTTTGGTTAATTTGCCAGACACCTTTATTAAAAGTGAAAAGGGTAATCATGGATTGAGAGTTCCTGCGAGTGGTTTTAATTTCAACAATGCCACCCACGTCTGGAATAGGGATATTGTTCTCTTCCACTCCAAAATAATGTTCAAAGGTGTATCCAACCCCTGTTGAACCTTTTCTTAATGATGGAATACACCCCATTTCCTTAATCTCCTTCAGCTTAGCAATAACTTCTTTCAAAGTCATAAAATGACTTTATTACGTCGGTATAAAGATACGCAATGCTACATTACCAAGATTATTACACTTTCTTAACATTGGAAAAAATGCCAAGATTATTATGATAACTATCAATTACAACTTTCAAACTTGTTGCTTCTTTCAATCCCCTCAGCTTATGCTCTAACACCTCACGAACAGCCATAACTTGATCAGGCATCACCATCCTTCTTGAACTGCCTCTGCATATAGGACATATCATAATTACAAAAGTTATATTTCCTATTGTGTTAATGGCATTACACAGAATAGAACTTAACTTTTTCAAATTTACATCATTGGTTTTTACGACCCCTAATAAGAATATACTGTCAATCAATTTACGCACTAAAAATTGTGCCTTTTCACTGTCCTGACCACCTAAGAATTCCCTAAAGTATTCATAGCATTTTATTTCAACTAAATATATTCTGTCCCTAACAGAAAAGAGCAAATCAACTGCTTTCAAGCCCAAATAGCTAATCTCCCTATAGTTTTTGAACTTGTCCAGTTGAACGTAAGCATCACAGTAAAACTCAAACAGACATCCGCTTTCTTGAATGGTCTGAATCTTCATACTCTTCCCTTATTTACGTGATCCATTATAATCTGAGCGTCAAGATTATAAACTTCTTCAAATTCTTCAATTATTGCATTATGCTTCAAATCGTACAGTTCCTTAGCATTTTCAACTTGCAATTTGTTCTCGTTATTTAAATATAGAGAGAAAAATTTAAGCGGATATTTATTTTGTTTAGCTATGAGGTCACTATACTTAATAACAAAATAGTCATGCGTCGCCACAAACAACTGCATCTTGAATTTTCGTGATAAAAGAAACATAATCTTAATAATAACTTTAATAAGCGAAGGGTTTAAGTTTACCTCTGGCTCATCCCAAAACAGGTATGCCCCCCTCTTTATTTCCTTGTTTTTTATCAAATATATAAGCATAAGCAATTTTCTATAGCCTTCTGCGAGAAGCTTACTTTCTAAATTGCCCACTCCTGCTACATAAGTATAAAACTCCTTGTCTTTAACGTAAATTCTGTCAAGTTGTTCTAAATCGGACTCTTGTAAAACCTTCAGCAAGTCAGCTATATTTCCTTCTTTCTTTCCCTTTGGTAATGGCTTTTCTAATCTCTTTGCTAAATCATAATATACCTCAGACATAATCTGATAATCTTCATAAAGGCTCACAAAACCACGTGATAACATAGAAACTACCTCTTTGGGGGGAATAAAAATAGCATCCTGCAGTCTATCAACTTCTAATTTTGTTATATCAACGCTTTTTTCGTGCCTTGTTGAAAATTCAAAAACAATTTCACCATGTGAAAACTTTATAGTTACTTTAGTTCTTTTATTACCTTGAATTCTTGTTGTAAGCCTACCTATCTTGTCTACCATAAACACATTCTTAATCTTTTTTGCCATTTCTCCTCTCAACTCCTCCTTATTTAACTCCCCTTTCCTATGCAAGACGTAAATCACAGAATACAACAATTTAAAAAGTAATGACTTACCCGTTGAGTTCTTGCCTATAACGATATTAAGCCCTGGGCCTATAAAATCAATAACATTATTTCTAAAGATAGTAAATCCTTCCAGTTCTACCCTGTTTATCATGCCCTAATTTGCATTTTTAGAGTGTTACTACTCGACAAAGATAAACACTTTTATTAATATTTATTACAGCTCACACGACAATTAGCCAAACGGAGAGAGGGACGAGAGCAGCAAAGATTCCCATTGCTAATTCCGAGTAAGTGTGATCTCTTCTTAATCTCAGCGATGCAACCAAACCCGTTATTACAATAATTGAGGGTAACAGCCACAGCACACACTCTTTCTGAAATTTCAATCCATTAATGAAAATGAAATATGTCAACAATGTCCAGCCAGCCATGTGTATGCTTGCCCTAATTCGGAAAGTTTCCATTAAAATAAGGGTTGAGACAACGACGAAGGCATGGGAAATAAGCATAATTAAGTTGTCAAAGAACTCTTTAATGAGCGAATTGCCATCTTGCAGATGCAGATACACTGAAATGAGAAAAGTTGCATACACTATGACCATAACAAAGAGTAAAATGATACGTTCTGACCTATCTGGCTTTATTATATTTATGAGTTTAAGAATGTGAGCCAAAGCAATGAATATGAGGGGCAATAAAACAAGCCCTGTCAAAGCAATGAGATAGTATTCAATATAAATTTCAAAATACTCAGTTCCAACATACCACTTTTTGCATTGCAATTCAATAAGAAACCAGTAAAATGGCAAGAAAATTGGATGGGTTAAAACATTCAAAAGTTTAAAAATTTTTTCCATTATTCTTTACCCTTTTTAAGGGGTACAAAGACGAATGGTCCAAGGTCTTCTTTATCATACTGGTCTTCGTCAACTCGCTGAATTCTCACGAGTTTTTGAAAAT